>DASSZC010000488.1:0-9014 GCA_035702925.1 Gemmatimonadaceae bacterium
CGGTCCCGAAGGGACCCAGCTACGATCCCGGCACCAAGCGGCTGGCAATGGAGGTCGAGGACCACCCGATCGCCTACAACACCTTCGAGGGGACGATCCCCGCTGGCGAATACGGGGGCGGTACCGTCATGCTTTGGGATCGCGGCACCTACGGCGCGCCCGGGCTGTCCGGCCCCGACGGGGTTCGCGCCCTGCGTGAGGGCTACGCCAAGGGACGGCTCGACCTCGTCATGCACGGCGAGCGGCTGCAGGGAGGCTGGGCGCTCGTCCGCATGCGCGAGACGAATGGCAAGCCGCAGTGGCTCCTCATCAAGCGCGACGACGACACCGCCGATCCGTCGCGCGACGTCGTCGCCGAGGTGACGACGTCGGTCACCACCGGGCGGACGATGGACGAGATCGCCGCCGGGAAGGGAAAGAAGCGGGTCTGGCATTCGAATCGTGAGGCAACCTCGGTGACCCCGGCGAAGAAGAGCAGCGCGAAGAAGAGCAGCGCGAAGAAGTCGGCCACGAAGAAGTCGACCGCGAAGAAGGCGGTCCGCGCGTCGAAGCGCCTCTCCGCGATCGTCCCGATGAAGTGCTCCATCGGCACCGGGATCCCATCGGGCGACAACTGGACCTACGAGCCGAAGTACGACGGGATCCGCGTCATCGCCTACGCGACCACGGACGCGGCGAACCTCGTCACCCGCAACGGGAACGACAAGAGCTTCCAGTTCCCCGAGATCATCGACGCCCTGCGCGAGCTGGCGAAGAAGGCGAAGCGGCCGCTCGTCCTCGACGGCGAGGTGGTCGCCCTCGACGGCGACGAGGTCGCCCGCTTCCAGGACCTGCAGAGCCGGATGCACACCACCGATCGCGCCTTCATCGAGACGGCGCAGGAAGGCGCACCGGCGTCGCTCGTCGCCTTCGACCTGCTGGTGGACGGCGACGACGTCATCACCGGCGAGCCATGGACGGTGCGCCGCGCCCGCCTCGAGCAGCGGCTTCGCAACCGGACGAGCCGCGCCCTCCGCCTCGGCGAGACGGTGCCTAACGATGGCGACGAGCTGCTGCGCAAGGCGGAGAAGCTCGGCTGGGAGGGAGTGATCGCCAAGCGGATGGACGAGCCGTACGTCCCGGGGGTCCGCTCGAAGAACTGGCTCAAGCTGAAGATCGAGCACCGCCAGGAGTTCGTCATCGGCGGCTGGACCGAGCCGCGGAAGACGCGCGAGCACATCGGCGCTCTCCTCCTCGGGCACTACGACCGGGACGGCAACTTCGTCTACGTCGGCCACACCGGGGGCGGCTTCACGGCGGCGGGGCTGCGCGACATGCACTGGGTGCTGGCCCCGCTCGAGCGCGCGACCTCGCCCTTCTCGGAGAAGGTCAAGACCAACGAGAAGGCGCATTGGGTGACGCCGAAGGTCGTCGTCGAGGTGAAGTTCGGGGAGTGGACCGCCGACGGGAAGCTGCGGCAGCCGATCTTCCTCGGGACGCGCGACGACAAGCCCGCTCGCGAGGTGACGCGCGAGGCGGAGAGCGTCCAGGAGCGCGGTACCGTGCGGCGTGGCGCCCGCGCCGGCGCATCGGCGCGGGCGGTGACGAAGAGCGCGAAGACGGCAAAGACCGCGACAACGGCGACGAAGCGCGGAAGCAGGCGCGCAGCGGCGATCACCGACGTCCCGATCTACGCCAACGCGCCGATCGTCAAGCGGCTCCTCGAGATCGAGGCTGAGGGGGGGCGCGGCACCGTGCCGTTAGGCAGGGGCGCCTCGCTCGACGTTTCCAGCCTGAACAAGGTCTACTTCCCGAAGGACGGGATCACCAAGGGCGCGCTGATGCGCTATTACGCGACCATCGCCCCGCTGATCCTGCCGGCGGTCCGCGACCGCGCGCTCGTGCTCAAGCGCACGCCGGAAGGGATCGAGGGCGAGACCTTCTTCCAGCAAAAGGCGCCGCCGGAAGCGCCGGAGGGAGTGCGCGTCGAGTCCGTGCCCGAGTCCGATGGCGACGCCAAGGACCGGCTCGTCGGCGGCGACATCACGACGCTCCTCTACTGCGTGCAGCTCGGCTGCGTCTCGACCGATCCCTGGCACTCCCGGGTGCAGAGCCTCGAGAACCCCGACTACACCTACATCGACATCGACCCGCAGCCGAAGGCGGGGTTCCAGCGCGTGCTCGACTGCGCCCGCTGGGCGAAGGAGGAGCTCGACGCGTTAGGCCTCAACGGCGCGCTCAAGACGTCGGGCTCGCGCGGGCTGCACATCGCGATCCCGCTGCCTCCCTCCGCGACCTGGGAGACGGCGGTCACCCTCGCCCAGATCATCGCCGCCCGCGTCGCCGAGAAGCACCCGAAGGACGCGACGATCACCCGCGCGGTCGGCGACCGCTCGCCGAAGTCGGTCTACATGGACTACCTGCAGAACATCCGCGGGAAGAGCGTGGCCGGCCCGTACTGCGTCCGCGCCAAGCCCGGCGCGATGGTGTCGACGCCGCTCGCCTGGAACGAGCTCACCGACGACCTCGATCCGCACGAGTACACCATCGAGACCGCGCCCCTCCGCTTCAAGAAGGTCGGCGATCTCTGGCGCGAGCAGATGAAGGCGAGGAATTCGGCGGCGGCGCTGAAGGGACTCTCTCGCGTGAAGAAGCGGTGACGTCTATCATCACTGCGTGAGTCCACTCGAGCTTTTTGCCGCGCTGATCGGAGCGATCAGCGTCTGGCTCAGCGTCAGGCAGAACATCTGGAGCTGGCCGACCGCGATCATCAACGTCGTCCTCTACGCCATCGTCTTCTACGAGGCGAAGCTCTACGCCGACATGGGGTTGCAGGTCATCTACGCGATCCTCTCGATCTACGGCTGGTATGAATGGCTGTACGGCGGGGAGGGTCGCACGGAGCTCCACGTCTCGCGAACGGGCCCGCGCCTCGTCGCCCTCCTCGCCCTGATCGCCGCCGCCGGCTCGGCGGTCCTCGGCGCCTTCCTGCATCGCGCCACTGACGCCGCGCTCCCCTTCATGGACTCCTTTCTCTCCAGCACGAGCCTCGTCGCGCAGTGGATGATGACGAAGAAGCTGCTCGAGAACTGGCTCGTCTGGATCGGCGTCGACGTCCTCTACGTCGGGATGTTCATCTTCAAGGGACTCTTCCTGACAGCGGGGCTGTACGCGGTGTTCCTCGCCCTCGCCGTGAAGGGATACATCGACTGGCGTCGCTCGATGGCGGCGCAGTCGGCGCCCGTCCCCGCCCTCGTGTGAACGGGGGGGGCGCGCTGCGCCGGATCGTCGTCACAGGTCCGGAATCGACCGGGAAGACGACGCTCTCCCGCCGCCTCGCCGAGCTCGCGCACGCGGAGTGGCTCCCCGAGGCGTCACGGATCTACGCCGAGCGAAAGGGGGGCGAGCTGCTCGCCTCCGACGTCGCGCCGATCGCGCGCGAGCACATCCGGCTCGCCGACGCCGCCGCCGAACGCGCACGTGCCGGGGGAAACGCGCTGCTGGTGCTCGACACCGACCTGCTCAGCACCGTCATCTACGCGCGCCACTACTATCGGCTTGTCCCCGACTGGGTCGAGCGCATCGAGCGCGCGCGCCGGGGCGATCTCTACCTGCTCTGCGACATTGATGTACCGTGGATCCCCGACGGCATCCGCGACCGCCCGGCGAACCGTGAAGAGATGTTCGCCCTCTTCCGCGACGCGCTCGTCAGGCGGAAGGCACCGTTCGTCCTCGTCCAGGGGGACTGGGACAAACGGTGGGAGATCGCCCGCGCCGCGGTCGCGCCGTTCCTTGCAGCGCGTTAGGCGCTGCGCCGAGCGCCGGAAAGGCGCAACGGCGACTGCGGGAAATTTCACAGGAGTCACGGAGAGCACGGAGCGGTTGGACAACTGCACAACAGGGTACAGACTGGGGAGATGGGTAAAGACCCCGCCGTCACCCAACCCTCCGGGCTCTCCGTGACTCCTGTGAAAGACTGCCGCCGTTGCGGCTCCTGTTGGTCACCCCTCGCCGTCTTCTCCCTCCTCAGAACACCAGCCGCGCGCTCACCGTGAAGTTCCGCGGCGCGAGCATGTAGTAGTACGGCTCCATCGCGTTGGGATCGGCGCTGCCCGGCACGGGGCCAGGATAGCCGCCGGTGTAGACGCGCTGGTCGAAGAGGTTGCGCACCGCGACGAGCACCGACTGCCGTGCGACGCGGAGTGTCAGGCCGCCGTCCGCGTACCAGCTCGCCGGGACAACGAAGCGCGCGTCGTTCGTGTTGGTCTCCATCATCCGCGAGGTGTAGCGGCCGTCGAGGTCGAGCGACGCCCAGGAGGCGAGGTCGGCGCGGATGCCATGCCCGCTGGCGAACTTCGGGGTGAGCAGCGCGGTCGCGTCATGGAACACCTCGCCCGTTGCGTCGTCGCGATACTCGCGGATGCGCGCATCGGTCAGCGACGCGGTGGCGACCGCGGTCAGGCGCGGACGGACGTGCCAGGTGAGATCGCCCTCGGCGCCGCGGCGCACGCTGCGCGCGACATTCTTGTGGAGCACGTAGCCGATCTCGTTGATCGCGCCGATCGGCGCGATCTCGTTGCGGAACTGCATCAGGAAGAGGTTGGCCTGGAGCGCGATCGTCGGACGCTGCCAGGTGATCCCCGCCTCGGCGTCGCGCGCCGATTCGGGGTGGACGCGGGTCAGTGGGTACGCCGAGGGTGCGTTGGTGCTGTCGACGTCATCGGCGCCGGCGAAGATGTCGGCACGGGTCGGCTCGCGCCCGTTCATCCCGACGCTGGCGTAGCCGGTGAGTGATCGGGTGAATCGGATGCTCGCTCCCGCCTTCGGGTTGACGAACGACCACTTCACGCTCGCCGGGGCGACGCTGTTCCCCACGGTCGGCTGGTAGCGGAACTGCGCGAGGCGCAGCTGCAGGTCGCCGAACAGCGTCGTGCGGCCGCGGACGATCGCGCCCTTGGCGAAGGCGCTCTGCTCACCCTTGTACCCGGTGTTGTCGTACAGCCGGCTCGAAAGGTCGGGACGCGTGTACAGCCAGTGCTCGCGCGCGTAGCGACTGGCGTGCACGCCTAACGATGCGCTGTTCGCTTCTCCCTTCCACTCGAGCGCGCTGATGACGCCCCCCCACCGCGAGTGAAGGTTGTAGTTGTAGACGTCGCCCCCCCACGGCACGTCGTACCAGCCCCCGGCATCGAAGCCGTAGGCGGTCGTCGCGATGCTCGTCGCCGCCGACAGCGCGTGTGTCCAGGACAGGCTTGCCATGTCCTGGTGGAAGCGGTCGTCGACGGCGTCGGTCCCCGCGTTGCCGTACGGGTTGTCGCGCGGGGTCTGGCGGAGCACGGAGAGCGGCGAGGCATAGTACGCCTGCTCGTTCGACGAGAGCCCGGCGAGCAGCGTCGCCTTGATGACGTCGTTCGTCCCGAACCATCCGCCGCTGGCGAACCAGGAGTTCGACCGGTTCCCCGAGTTGTAGCGGTAGCCGTCGGTGGTCTGCGCCGACCCCCGCACATATCCGGCGAAGCCGCTCGTGGTCAGCCCGGACTGGTACTCGCCGCTCACACGCGATGTGTTGTACGATCCGCGCGTGAGCTGCACTTCCCCGCCACGCCTGACGCTCGCCAGCGGCACCGATTCGAAGTTCACCGAGCCGGCGTACGACGCGACTCCGTGGGTGCTGCTGCCGACCCCGCGCTGCACCTGCACCGACGCGATGCTGTTGGCGAAGTCGGGGAAGTTCGAGAAGTAGAGGCCCTCGTCCTCGGGCTCGTTGAGCGGGATCCCGTCGAGGGTGATGTTGATGCGCGTCTGGTCCATCCCGCGCATCCGCATGTACGAGTAGTTCGACCCCGAGCCGCTCTCCGCGTACGACGTGATCCCCGGCGACGCCTGGAGCAGGATCGGCATCTCCTGTCCGGTGTAGTGCCGCCCGATATCGGCGGCGGTGATCGTCTTCGCCGAGATCGCCGGCGCGCCCCCGCGAACGGCGGTGACCTGCACGGACTCGAGCCGCTGCACGCGCGAGGCGTGAGCCGAGTCGGTGGCGGTCGAGTCGCGACGTGGGGTGGTGTCCTGCGGCGCGCCCTGGAGGGCGAGCAGAAATGCGAATGCCAGCACGAGCATGCTCCTCGAGTATCGCGAGGGGAGCGGAGCCGGCGGCGGAGGGGAGGGAGGGGGCGTCGCCGTTAGGCAGTGCCTGCTCGAACCGCACCTGCACCAGTGACGCTCCCTTCGCTGGAATGACCCAGATCAGGTTCGACGGGTGTGATCTCAGCCCGCGCCAGACTTCCCGCGCGGGCACCCCGTGCCACTGTACTGCTGTCCTGCCCTTCGACGTTAACGGGTTGCGCGCCGCGCGCGCAACCGTGGCGGCCTCACGCGGTCATTGTCACGCCGTGCGCGGCTCGTCCGGCTCGGCTCGCATCGCGTCCGGATCGAGCCCGACGTGCCGGCACCACGCCTCGTACTCGGCCGGCGCGATCTCCGAGGGCTTGATCTCGCTCCGCCCGCCCCAGAAGACGTTGGTGTAGAGCACCGGGATACCGACCGCCTCGAGGTGCGCGTCGATCGCCGCCTTGTGGGCGAGCACCGTCGCCTTGTCGGTGCCGTGGGCGACGGCCATGATGTTCACCTGCGCGAACTCCTCGCCCCCGTCACGCCAGTAGGCGTGCGTGAGGATGTGGTGGCGCCCCACCTCCTGCCCGGCCTCGATCTCGCGCCCCGGCGGCACCCGCCAGTGAAAGAGCGCATTGTAGCGAGTGACGCGCGTCCCCTCGCTGCTCGGCTTCACGTGCTCGAGGAAGGTCGAGAAGCGCCCGATCACCCCGCGCTCGGCGAGCGAGCGGGCGACGCGGAGGAACTCCTCGTACGAGACTCCCGCCTCGGCGGCGCGCGGGCGCCACGGCTCGGGGCCGATCTCCTCAGGCGCGAGCTCGCGCTTGAGCGCGGTGAGCACACGCCAGTCGAGGGGTGAGAGCTCGACGATGTTGGTGTCGAGGACGCGTCCCGGCTCCTCGGTCTTCGCTCCTGGCTCCATCCCCTTGCGCCGCACATGCCCGACGCCTAACGCGAAGAGCCGCTTCGCCGGCATGATCCGGTACGCCTCGGCGCCAACGGTGCGCGCGAGGAACTCGCAGTGCTTCCGCATCGAGAAGCCGACGGGAACCTTGAGCGTCGTCCACAGCCGGTACACCGAGCCGCGCGTCTCCCCATCGGTCGACCGGACGACGACGTGCCCGGAGAAGGGATCCTGCTTCGACATGTACTCGAACGCCGCATCGAGCTTCGTCTGGGGCACCTTCCACGCGATCAGCGCCCCCGGTGCGAGGTTCGTCGCCATCAGCGTCTGGCGCACCCGGCGAATGGTGTGCGCCTCGAGCATGGCGCGAATCCGCTCGTGCACCGTCTCCGCCGGCAGGTCAGCCAGGCGGGCGATCTCGGCAAAGGGATCCGCGAGAAACCCGGCGATGCGATCCTCGGATACCGCGAGGATGCGCGCGTTGGTCGGGTCGGTGATCTCGGTGGGGAGCAGGGCGGTCAACGAGGGCCTCGGGCGGACTGGGGACGGGTGAAATCTATTACCCAACCGGTCCGTGCGCTCCGTGACTCCTGTTCAACAGCGGTTGCAGTTGCGCCTCTCACCGCGGCGATATTTACAGGAGCCACAGAGCGCACCGAGGATGCGGCGACGGCGGAATCGTCTTTCGCGACAGTGGCCCCAATGACTTGCGGTTGCGGGAGCGGCAATGAGGGGACAAACTTGGAATCCCCCAATCGGAGCCTCGCCAATGCCGCAGTGGCTGCGCAGCGTCCTCGCGATCGTCGCTGGCTTCGTCCTCATCGGCCTGCTCGCCTTCGGGACGGACGGCCTCGCGCACGCGATCCGACCAGACATCTTCGGACCGAACAGCTCGACGTCGAACATGCCCTATCTCGTCATCGCCATCATCTACGTCGGCGTCTACGCGACCGCTGGCTGCTGGCTCGCGGCGACGCTTGCCGGCCGGCGGCCAATGTTTCATGCGCTCCTCCTCGGCGTCCTCGGCCTCGTCTTCAACCTCGCCGCGGTGCCGGGGATGTGGTCCCTCTTCCCGCACTGGTACACCGTCGTCTCGCTGATCCTCGTGATGCCATTCGCCTGGCTTGGCGGGAGGATCCGCGAGCGGCAGCTCGAACGGCGCGGCGCGGTCGCGACACCGCTCGCTGCCTGATGCACTCCTTCATGACGCGTCCATACATTCTCGCCGAATCGCACTGGGGGACGGTGCGCGATACTGTGTACGATGTCGCGATCCTGCCGTGGGGTGCGACCGAGGCGCACAACTTCCACCTCCCGTACGCCACCGATGTCATCGAATGCGACGTCCTCGCCGCCGAGTCGGCGCGTCTGGCCTGGGAGAGCGGGGCGAAGGTGATCGTGCTGCCGACGATTCCTTTCGGCGTGAACACCGGCCAGCTCGACGTCCGCTACTGCATGAACATGAACCCGAGCACCCAGGCCGCGGTGCTCGCCGACGTCGTGGCGACGGTGGAGCGCGCCGGCGCGCGGAAGCTGGTCATCTTCAACTCGCACGGCGGGAACGACTTCAATCAGATGCTCCGCGAGCTGCAGCCGAAGACGGCGGTCTTCCTCTGCACGGTGAACTGGTGGCAGGTCGTCGACGCGAAGCCGTACTTCACCGAGCCGGGGGACCACGCCGGCGAGCTCGAGACGAGCATCCTGCTCCACTACACCCCGGCGCTCGTCCGGTCGTTAGGCGAGGCCGGCGACGGCCGCGAGCGGAAGTTCGCCGTCCCCGGCCTTCGCGAGCGCTGGGTCTGGGCGCAGCGGGAGTGGACGCGGGTCACCGCCGACACCGGCGTCGGCAACCCGAAGGACGCCACCGCCGAGAAGGGCGCGCAGTTCGCCGCCGCCGTGACCGAGAAGATCGCCGCCTTCCTCGTCGCCCTCGCCGCGGCGGAGCCGGAGACGCTCTACGAGGACGGCAGCCATTAGCCGTTAGCCATTAGCAGGCAGTGACAGCGTCAACCGCAGTCGCTCA
>DASSZC010000539.1:0-2819 GCA_035702925.1 Gemmatimonadaceae bacterium
CAGTGCTCCAGCAGCATGCGGACGGTGACGTCAGCACCCGCCGCGGGGCGCGCCGACGGCTCGGCGACGGTGAACTGCTCCTCGGCGATCGCTCCGTAAGCGACCGCGGATTCCTCGTGGTGCATCTGCGTCAGCGCGACGGACGCCGCCGCGAGCAGCAGGGCGGCCGCGATCGCCGCCGGCCGCGTCCACGTCGCGAGCACGCTCCACGGCGAGCTCCGCTCCTCGACGATCCGGTGCATGATCCGCCGCTCGAGGCCCTCCCAGTAGTTCCCGGCGTGAAGCACGCCCGCTCCCCCCTCGGGGGAGAGCAGCGGCAGCAGCGCATCGCCGATCTCACGATCGGGACGGTCGTCCGGGAATCGAAGCTCGTTGTCGGTCATCAGCTGTTCCTCAAGTCATCGAGCGCGCGACGCATCAGCGTGCGCGCATGGTGCAGATCCGATCGAGCCGTCCCCTCCGGCATTCCGAGCATCTCGCCGATCTCGGCGTGCCGGTAGCCCTCCACATCGTGAAGGACCAGCACCGCCCGCTGTCGCGGCGGCAGGATGGCCAACGCCTCGTTCAATCGCGCGCGCAGCTCGGCACCCACCGCCGGGTCGCGGAAAGGCAGCGCCGCACCCGCCGGCAATTCCTCCGTCAGGCGCACCCGCCGACGCCGGACCAGGTCGAGCGCAGCGTTGGCGACGATTCGCGCCAGCCACGCCCCGAACGGGAACGCCGCGTCGAAGCGGGCGAGCGCGCGGTACGCGTGCAGGAACGCGTCCTGCACCGCGTCTTCCGCGTCCTCGTGCTCGATCGTGATCGCCCGCGCCACCGCATACGCGCGCCGCTGGTGCAGGCGAACGAGCATCCCGAACGCGGCATCGTCCCCCGCGCGCGCCGCCTGGACGAGCGCCCGGTCGTCGACCCTCGGCTCCGCCGCGGTCGGACGCGTACGCTCGCGCTCACCGCTCGAGACGACACGCAATGGCGAGTCGTTCTCGTGCGGCAGCGGCGCGGGCCGCGCGGTCACTTCCGGTTCCTCGTCACGCCTCATATACGCACCCCGGCGTCGCCGCGTTGAGCGGCCGCCAATTCACCCGGCGCCAGCCGGCGACCGTCAGGCGGCGGCCCCGGCCAGCCCGATCGACGGCGCCACCCCGCGCATCGCCTCGATCACGAAGGCGATGTGCTCGTCGAGCGGGACCCCCAGCTCCGCGGCACCGTTGACGACGTCCTCGCGATTCACCCCGCGGGCGAACGCCTTGTCCTTCATCTTCTTCCGCACCGACGATGCCTCGACCTCGTGGACGCTCCGGCTCGGCTTCACCAGCGCGCTCGCCGTGATCAGCCCGGTCAGCTCGTCCACCGCGAACAGCGCCTTCGCCATCGGCGTCTCACGCGTGACGCCGCAGTACGTCGCATGCCCGAGGATCGCCTGCAGGATGTCCTCGGGATAACCCTTCGACCGGAGGATGCGCACCCCCTCGGCCGGGTGCTCCTCGGTCGCCGAATGCGATGCGTTCGGAAACTTCTCGTAGTCGAAGTCGTGAACGAGCCCCGTCAGCCCCCACCGCTCCGGGTCCCCACCGAACTTCCCCGCATACGCCCTCATCGCCGCCTCGACCGACAGCATGTGCTTCCGCAGCGAATCACTCGCCGTGTATTCCTGCACCAGCGCCAGCGCATCCTCACGCGAGGGAAGTCCGCCACTCGTCACTCGTCACCTCTCTGTCGTCGCGGTTCGCTAATGGCTGACGGCTGGACTTGTCCCTCTCGCCCGCCCCGTCTTGAACAAGAGCAGCAACGGCAGCGCGCAGACCAGCGCCAGCCCACTGAGGATGTAGATCCGCGAAAACGCCAGCACGCTCGCCTGCCCGGAAATCTGCATGTCGATGACGCGCATCGCCTGCATCTTCGCCGTCGCCACGTCGGCGCCGCGCGACATCAGGTTGCGTGTCATCGCCTCCATTCGCGCCAGCACCGCCGGGTCGGTCGAGACGACGTGCTCCGTCAGCAGCGCCTTGTTCGTCTTGATGAACCGCGCCAGCATCGTCGCCATCAGCGCGATGCCTAACGATCCGCCGAGCTGCCGCGTCAGGTTGAACAGCCCCGTCCCCTGGTGCAGCTGCGAGACGTCGAGGTCGGCCATCGCCGCGTTCGTCAGCGGGACGAAGATCAGCCCGAGCCCGACGCCGCGGAAGATGAGCGGCCACCACAGCTCGTCCGTCCCCGAATCGTACGTCATCAGCGACAGCTTGTACATCGCGAGGAAGAACAGGAACGCCCCGGCCACCACCGTGTAGCGGGCATCCAGCCTTCGCGCGTTCCGCCCGACGACCGCCATCGTGAACGCCGATGCCAGCGCCCCGGGAAGGATCACCTTCCCCGTCTGCCACGCCGTGAAGCCGTGCAACTGCTGCAGGAAGACGGGGAGGATGAACACCGAGCCGTAGAGCGCGAAGCCGAGCAGCGTCGCGAAGGCGACGCCGGCGGTGAGCTGTCGCGACTTGAGCACCCGGAAGTCGATCACCGGCTCGTCGATCGTCAGCTCCCGCCAGACCAGCCCGACCAGCGAGACCACCGCCACGATGCCGAGCGTCGTCACGAACCGCGACTCGAACCAGTCGTAGCGCTCCCCGCGCTCGAGCATCCACTGCAGCGACCCGATCCCGACCGCCAGCAGGAGGATCCCCCAGAAGTCGATGGTGTCCGCCCTCTCCTGGTGCTCCGCGTTAGGCACGTAGAGGTAGGTCATGATCGCCGCGGCGATCCCGAGCGGGACGTTGATGTAGAAGATCCACGGCCAGTTGTAGTTGTCCGTGATCCACCCGCCT
>DASSZC010000030.1:0-2155 GCA_035702925.1 Gemmatimonadaceae bacterium
CGGCGGGTGAAGACGTCGACCGCCTTCTGGGTGTCGTGCTGCGCCGTCGCCAAGATGTCGAGGAGCAACAACCCGCGCCCGGGGAATGCGTGGGCGACGATGTGGCACCCGTCGATCATCAGCAGCCCGGCAACGACACCGTCAGGCAGCGCGCGGACCACCGGCGCACCGGCCGGGTTGAGCCCGACCGCGCCCGCGGCGGCGATGACGAGCCCGGACACCAGCGACTGGTCGTCGAGCTTCACCGCGGGAACGCCGAGGAAGTCCGCGGTGAGGTGCGTGTAGGGTTGTCCGGCTGCCTGCGACACGTGCGGGAGGGGCGCCACTCAGAACATCGACATCGCGAGGAACGACTTCAGCGAGTCGTTCGTCGAGCGCAGGCGATGCGAGAGGAGACGGACCACGGCCCAGAGCACCTTGTAGGCGATCTCGCGATTGAAGTCGAGCAGGAGCTCGAAGTCGGAGCGGCTGATCGTGATGACCTTCGTCCCGCCGTTGGAGATCGCGTCAGTGGAGCGCTCGCTGCGGTCGAATACCGCCATCTCCCCGAACAGCGCGCCCTGCTTGAGGATCGCGAGCGCCTCCTCCCCACTTCCCGGCACCTCGCGGCTGATGCGGACTTCACCCTCGACGATGAGATAGAGCCGGTTGCCGGCCTCGCCTTCGCGGAAGATGTATTCCCCGGAGACGAACTTCTGCTCGCGGCAGACCTCGGCGACTCGCGCGAGCTCCCCGGTATCGAGATCCCGGAAGATCGAGACGTTTCGCAGCAGCTCGGTTATCGCCATCGGCGGCAGTTCCTCGGGCAAGCAGGGGGAGCAGCCAAGCTAGGAGCCGCTCTCAGCGCTGGCAAGGCGAAGAACCGCCGTTAGCTTCCTCCAGATGGCCGAGCGAACGAACGATGGCGCGACGGAATCGCGGTTCAACCTGCCGAACACGCTGTCGCTGTCGCGGATCGTGCTCGCGGTGCTCTTTCCCTTCGCGCGAACGCCGACGCCGCAGGTGGTGCTGATCGTCCTCGCCGCCGCATCCGACTTCTTCGACGGATGGATCGCGCGCGCGCGGCACACCGCATCGAAGTGGGGCGCGCTGCTCGACCCGATCACCGATCGCGTGTTCGTCATCGTCGCGCTCGCGACGTACCTGTTCATCGGCGCGTTCACCACCGGCGAGTACTTCACGATGATCGCGCGCGACCTCGCGACGGCGATCGGCTTCCTCGTCGCGCGCGTCGTCCCGTCGCTGCAGAAGGTGACGTTCAAGGCCCGCTGGGCGGGGAAGATCACGACGACGGTGCAGCTGCTCGTCCTGCTCGCGGTCCCGCTCGCGCCGAAGCTGGTGCATCCGCTGGTGATCGCGGTCGGCGTCCTCTCGGCGTGGGCGATCATCGATTACACGATCGCGCTCCAGCGCGCGCGCGCCACCGCCGCGTGAGACTCCGCCTCGTGACGAGGCTCATCGCGATCGCGCTCATCGCGGGTGCCTGTGTCGCGCTGATCGCGCCGCGCGAGCTGCGCGCGCAGCAGCATCCGGGCACCGTCCCCGAGCTGCGCCTCGACGCGACATCGGCGCGCATCCCGCGCCTCGAGCTCTCGGGGGGCGCCGTCGTCCCCGTCGGGATCTACGTCCGCCTCGCGCTCACCGCCGGTGCGGGTTTGACGAAGCAGGACGACATGTACCGGACCGCCGGCCGCGCCGACGCGATCGCGCGCTTCGAGCTCGATCCCCTCAAGCAGCACACCCACGGCGCGTACATCGGCGGCGGCGTCTCGCTGCTGGGGCGCGATGGCCCCCACGTCCGCGCCTACCTCGCCCTCGTCGCCGCCCTCGAGCTGAAGCAGCGCGGCGGCTGGGTCCCGTCGATCGAAGCAGGCCTCGGCGGGGGTGCCCGAGTCGGCATCGGCTTTCGCCGGGCGATGGAGCTGTGGCGGTAACGAATAGCGCCCCCGAACTGCGGGGGCGCTTATTACTTCATCACTGCGACGTCAGGCGGCGGAGGTCTGGTGCTGCCGGGCCTTCGGGGGCTGCGCGAAGCGCTCACCGAGGGTGCGGAGCTGCTTGTGTTCCGTCTCGCTCAGCTCGGGATAGCGCGCGTTGAGATAACCCATCGTCTCGTCGAACCACGCGGTCTGATCCTCGACTTCGGCGCCAACTA
>DASSZC010000052.1:0-2200 GCA_035702925.1 Gemmatimonadaceae bacterium
CGCGGGCGGCGATGGACGGGCGGCCGTATCCCGATCTCGAGGATGTGAACGCGGTGGCGCTGCCGGTGCTGCGGCACCGGATCGTGCTGAACTTCCAGGGCGAGGCGGACGGGGTGAAGGTGGAGGAGCTGATCGCGGGGCCGGGGAAGCGTTAGTGTGGCTGGTTCGGGCGGTCTTCGTCTGGCCGTCGCTTTGCTCCTAACTCATTATCCCCCACCCCGATGACAGCCGGATGACACACGCGCCGAGCGTGTCATCCAGCTTCGAGGAAGCACCGCGGCGACGAAGCCACCCCCTCGACGGCCCGAACACGCGACCGTGACACCGCCGAGCGGGCGGAGGCGCGATGATCAAGCTGAAGGCGATCGCCGAGTGCTCGATCCGGCTCGAGAAGGGCCACCTCGATGGGAGCTCCGAGATCCTGTTCGGGATCCTCGCCCACCTGATCGTTGAACGCGGACGGTCAGTACCGCGCGCCACGCTGGCCGAATACTTCTGGTGGAACAGCGAGCCGCGTGAGGCAGGACACTGCCTGCGGCAGTCCGTGTACAAGCTGCGGCAGATGGGCGCGCCGATCGAGACGACGCGTGAGCACTACCTGCTGGGCGAGCGCGCGGCGCTCGCCGACTTCGACTGCGCCGACGAGCGAACGCTCGCCCTGTCGCCCCTGCCCCCCGAGGAAGCAGTTGCGGTCTTTCCCGGCTACGCGCCCGACGCGTCGGCACCATTCCTCACATGGCTGGAACGGACGCGCGAGAAGGCCGGACGCTCGATCCGCGGCGTCCTCGTCCGCGCGTTAGGCGACGCACGGCGCCGGAACAGCTGGGATGAAGCGGCGAAGCTCGCCCGGCAGTGCCTCGTCCTCGATCCGCTGAACGAGGAAGCGACGTTGACGCTCGCCGAGTATACCGCCCTGCGCGGGGACAAGCGCGAAGCGCTGCGGATGATCGATGGCTACATCGAGGAGATGGGCGGAACCTATGCCGACCTCCGGCTCCCGGCATCGCTGCTCCGCAACCGGATCTCGGAGCGGATCTCGTATCCGCCGGCGTCGGCGGCGGGGAAGATCGCGCTGGTCGGGCGCGAGGACAGCCTGGAGGTGCTGGCGAACGTCGCGGCCCAGGTGACGGGCGGGGTCGGGCAGACGTGCGTGATCCATGGCCCGCCCGGAATCGGGAAGACTCGCCTGCTGACGGAGTTCGCGAACATCTCGGCAATGAAGGGCGCGCGGATCGTGCGCGTCGAATGTCACGCCGACGCGATCGAACGGCCGTTGGCGCTGTTCATGGAGCTCGCCCCGCAACTGCTGCGCATGCCCGGCGCGTTAGGCTGCTCGCCGGAGGCGTTAAAGCTCGTGAAGCGGCTCGGCTCCTACGATCCCAACGAGCAGCTCGACCCCGACGAGTACGGGGGCGCCGCGTTCCTGCACGCGGCGATGCGCGCGTCGCTGCGCGACCTGATCGACGCGATCGCGGGCGAGCGGCCGCTCTATCTGCTGATCGAGGACGTGCACTGGATCGATCGCGTCTCGCTCGAGGTCCTGAAGGAGATCATCGGGTCGAATCGCGCGCGGCAGCTGCTGGTCGTGATGACGACGCGGACGCTCGGCGATGGGACGCTGCTCGACGGGATCGACCGGCGGCAGCTGGTGGTGCACAACCTGCCGCGGCTCGGGGCGAAGAAGTCGCGGGCGCTGGCACTGTCGCTGTGCGCGGCGCTCGGGATCAAGGACGAGGACGGCCTGGCCGAGTGGTGCACGGAGCGGAGCGATGGGATACCGCTGTACATGACGGAGCTCCTGTCGCATTGGCGGGAGACGAAGGATCGCTCGCGGGTGCCGGTGTCGCTCGATGCGCTGATCGACGAGCGAGTGGGGGCGCTGGACAAGGCAGCGCTCTTTGCGATGCAGGCGATCGCGCTGCTGGAGGGCGACGCGACGGTCGGCGTCCTAGAGGCAGTGCTGGGGATGCAGCGGTGGCAGGTAATCGGGTGCGTGGAGGAGCTGGAGAAGAGCGGGTTGGTGGTATGCACAGGGGAGCGGATCGCGGCGAGACACAGCCTGCTGAGCGACGCAGCGCTGCAGAAGATGGGGCCGAGCGCGGCGTTGATGCTGCACCGAGCAATTGCGGCGTATCTGACGGAGGAGATCGAGCGTGGCGCGACGGATCCGAACCTGGCGTGGCAGGCGGCGAGCCATTGG
>DASSZC010000444.1:0-2745 GCA_035702925.1 Gemmatimonadaceae bacterium
TCGTGCGCCGCATCTGGCGAAGGCAGCGGTGGCACGAGGCCGACGCCGGTCACCTCCATCACCGGCTGATGAACCTCGGGCACGGCCCGCGCCGCACCGTCGTCATGCTGTGGGCGTGGACCGCGCTGCTCTCGGCCGTCGCGCTCGTGCCGACCTACACGCAGGAGGGCAACGCGATCGTCCCGTTCGTCGCGGCGGGGCTCGCGCTGCTGCTGTTCGCGGTCTTCCACCCCGGGCTCCGGGGCGCCCGCATCAAGCTCGAGAAGGCGGCCCACCCGGCCGGGTCACCCACCTCCGATGCGGTGGTCGATCTCGATGAGCGGCGCCGCCGCCGAGCGTGATCGGGGCCGGCGGCGGGCCCGGACCCGGTGCGAGAAATTAATCCTGCTCCGACGGGAAAAATCGGGTGCTCGGTTTGACCCATCCCGAATCTTCACCGTAGATTGCGAATAGATTCACAAGCGGGAGCACGGGCCGGTCCGGCGGCCCCGGGGAGCCCGCTACGGGGGTAGGTCGACGGTGGAGCTCCGCGAGCGCGAGACGCAGTGGCTGGGATTCGAACGAGCCCTGGCCCAGTCGCTCGAGATCGTCGCGGCCATCTTCTTCTTCGGGGCGTTGGGCTGGTGGCTCGACGGCCGCTTCGGCACGCGCCCCGTCCTCATGATCGTCTTCGGTCTCGTCGGTGTGTTCGCCATCTCGGCGCGGACGTACCTCTGGTACCGGGCGTCGATGGACCGCGAAGAGAAGGGGAAGCCGTGGACGCGCCCCCGCCCGTAGAACGCGACCTCGCGTTCGACATGGTCAAGCACGGGCTGCTGCTCGCGCCCGTCGTCGTGATCGTCGCCGGCATCGTCAGCGGCTGGGACGGGACCGCGAGCGCGGCGATCGCGTTCGCGATCGTCTGCGTCAACTTCACGCTCGCAGCCGTGGTCGTCGGGTGGGCCGCCAAGATGGGCCCCGCGGCGGTGGGCGGCGCCGCGCTCGGCGGCTACATCTTCCGCCTCGCACTGATCCTGGTTGCTCTCGTCCTGCTGCGGCACGTCTCGTGGATCGTGCTGCCGTGGCTGGGCTTCACGTTGGTCGGCGCGCACCTCGTGCTCCTCGCATGGGAGACGCGCTACGTCAGTCTGCAGCTGGCCTCGCCCGGGCTCCGCCCGCGCGGGACGATCCCGACTGGAGAAAAATGATCCTCGGCGTCGACGTACCGCCCGTCAGCCACGTCACCATCTGGGGCAGCGGACCCCTCGGCATCAACAAGACGGCCGTCATCTACATCTTCGCGTTGGTGATGACCGCGGTCGTCTTCTGGCTGGGGACGCGGAAGAAGGACGCGCTGGTGCCGTCCGGTCTGATGCAGAACACCGCCGAGTCGAGCATCGGCTTCGTCCGCAACCAGATCATCATGCAGACGATGGGTGTCGACGGGCTCGGCTATCTCCCGTACCTCACCACGCTGTTCTTCTTCATCTTCTTCAGCAACATCACCGAGATCCTCCCCGGCGTGCAGTTCCCCGCCAACGCCCGCTTCGGAATCCCGCTCGTGCTCGCGCTGGTCACCTGGATCATCTTCAACGACGTCGGCATCGCCCGGCAGGGGCCCGGCCACTACTTCGTGAACTCGGTGTTCCCGCCCCTCGGCGACATGCCGCTCGTCGGCAAGATCCTGATGTACGCGCTGCTCGCGCCCATCGAGTTCCTGTCGACGTTCATCATCCGGCCGTTCTCGCTGATGGTCCGACTGTTCGCCAACATGCTCGCCGGCCACCTGATCCTCACGACGTTCGCGGCGCTCACCGCTGCGCTGTGGGCGGCGAAGATCACCGTGATCATTGCGCCGCTCTCGTTCGCACTGCTCGTCGCGATGACCGGCTTCGAGGTGCTGGTGAGCTTCCTCCAGGCGTTCATCTTCGCCATCCTCACGGCCGTGTACATCGACATCTCCATGCACCCCGCGCACTGACAAGACACCAACAAGGAGCACCCACGTGGTACTGCTGCACTTCCTTCTCGCCCAGGCCGCGTCCGACCCCACCAAGGGTCTGACCGCCATCGGTCGAGGCATCGTCTACGGCGCCGCCGCCATCGGCCCCGGCATCGGCATCGGCCTGGTGGTCGGCAACGCCATCACCGCGATGGCGCGTCAGCCGGAGTCGGCGGGCACGGTGCGCACGACGATGTTCTTGGGCATCGCGTTCACCGAAGCGCTCGCGCTCTTCGGCTTCGTTCTCGCGTTCATCATCTCGGGCTGAGCCCGGACAGGAGGAACGGTGCGTACTCGCATCCGTGCGCTCATCGCCGTCTTCGGCATCGTCGCGACAGTGTTGCTCGTCGCCGCGCCCGCGTTCGCGCAGGAGTCGAGCGAGCCGAAGTTCGCCGACAAGGCGGCCGAGGAGTGCCACAAGCTGCTCGAAGAGGGCAAGGCGGTCGACGACTGCCAGAAGGCCCCGAACCCGCTGGTGCCCTCGGCCAACGAGATCATCTGGGGTTCGCTCGCGTTCCTGGTTCTCCTCGGCATCATGTGGAAGTTCGGCGTGCCGGCCGTGAAGAACATGGAGCAGGCGCGCGAGGACCGCATCCGCAACGACCTCGAGGGTGCCGAGCGGGCACGCACCGAGGCCGAAGCCGAGAAGCAGCAGTACCTCTCGCAGATCGCCGGCGCCCGTGAGGAAGCCGGTCGCATCATCGAAGAGGCGCGGCAGTCGGCCGAGCAGGTCCGCCGTGACCTGATCGCGCGGGCCGAGGCCG
>DASSZC010000461.1:0-4685 GCA_035702925.1 Gemmatimonadaceae bacterium
GGCGGGGAGGGGGAAGGACGGAACGTGATACTTCTTCCCGAACTCGATATCGACGTCCTCGGCGATCGCGAGGGTGTTCTCGAGGACGTCGGCGCGTCCGGGGAAGCGGGCGGCGATCTCGGGGGCGCTCTTGAAGTAGAGCCCCTGGTCGTAGTGCATGCGATCGGCGTCGTTCCGATCCTTCCCGAGGCCGATGCAGAGCAGGACGTCGTGCGCGTCATGGTCGGCGGCCTTGAGGAAGTGCGCGTCGTTGGTGGCGACGACGGGGAGTCCGACGTCCTCGGCGAGCCGGAAGATCTTGTCGTTCAGCCCCGCCTGTCCCTCGGAATCGTGCGCCTGCACCTCGAGGTAGTAGCGGCCCTTGAACAGCTCCGCATACCAGGCGGCGACTTCCTTCGCCTTGTCGAACTCGTTGGCGATGAGGTGCTGCGCGACCTCGCCGGCGAGGCACGCCGAGGTGACGACGATCCCCTCGGAGTACTTCGCGAGGAGCTCGCGGTCGACGCGCGGCTTCACGTAGAAGCCCTCGGTGTACGCGAGCGACGAGAGCTTGACGAGGTTGCGATAGCCGACCGCGTTCTGCGCGAGCAGGACGAGATGGTAGTACGGCTTCATCCCGGGGGCGGGGCGCGCCTTGAGCTTGCGATCGCCCGGGGCGACGTACGCCTCCATGCCGAGGATCGGGCGCAGCTTGGCCTTGCGCGCCTTCTCCTGGAACTCCCACGCCGCGTGCATGTTGCCGTGATCGGTGATCGCGAGCGCGGGCTGCTCGAGCTCGAGCGCGCGCGCGATCAGGCTGTCGATCCGGTTTGCACCGTCGAGAAGGGAGTACTCCGAGTGGCAGTGGAGGTGGACGAAGGACATTCAGTGATAATAGTCATACGGCGAACGAGACGCAAAGCATTCCTACCCCGGGCTAAGCCATTGTTGCCATTAGCGTTAGCCCGGTTTCGCGAGGTGTGACGAAGTTGGGGCTGGCCCACCCGC
The DNA here is from genome assembly GCA_035702925.1 of Gemmatimonadaceae bacterium. GTDB lineage: Bacteria > Gemmatimonadota > Gemmatimonadetes > Gemmatimonadales > Gemmatimonadaceae > JABFXC01. Next base: position 988 of record DASSZC010000461.1, read on the forward strand.
GTGGCGCGACACTATTGTTCGGCCCGGAACGTTCCCGCCTGCCGGCGGTATGTCGCTGATCCGTCCTCGCCGGAGATCCATGAGCTTCAGTCGTTTACGCCTCCTCGCCGGTGCCCTGTCGGCGGTCGCGCTCGCAGCCTGCTCCTCGGAGCGAGTGGCCGGTCCCGACGGCTCGCTCGCCAAGTGCGGGGCGAGCGCGGTGTTCGGGACGTTCGGCGAAGGGGCGCCGCTGACCGACGTCGCGGGGACCAACCTCCCGGCGGCGTCGCGCAGCGCAGTGGGGGCGAGCGCTCTCTCGGTCGCGCCGCTTTCCGGCGCTGTGGTCAGCTATCCCAGACCGAGCGCGCAGTTCAACGACACCGCGGCGCGGTACCTCGTGGTGCCGCAGTACCCGGTACAGGGAAGCGCGCCCGACTCGACACTCTTCCGCCTAACGGCGGGGAGCGGGGCGATGGCGGTCGCCCCGTCATTCGTCGACCAGGAGGGGCAGGCGACGGCGCAGGGGACGTTCGACCTGCGGCTGAGGCGGATCGAGGCGACGCTGCCGGCGACCGAGCAGCTGTCGACCGGTCCGCTGCGGGCGGCGGGTGCCGCACCGGACAGCGTGCGAAACTTCTACGTGCTCGGGAGCCTCGACAACAACTGCTTCGTGCAGACGCAGGCGCGGCTCAAGTACACCGGGGCGCGGGTCTACGTGTACGAGGACGTCGGGGTCTCGTCCGGGTTCAGCGCGAGCGAGTACGCGAAGTTCGGAACACTGTTCGACGACGTGCTCTATCCGATCGACACCGCGGCCTTCGGGTTCCCGTCGGACGTCGACGGGAACGGGCACATCATCGTGCTGCTCTCGCAGAAGATCAACCAGCTCACGAGCCGGACCGACTGCCAGACGTCGGGCGCGTACGTCGCCGGGTACTTCTTCGGCTATGACCTGACGAACGGCACCGGCTCGAACCGCAGCGAGATCTTCTACTCCATCGCGCCCGACTCGACGGCGCAGTTCAGCTGCGCGCACCGCAGGGGCCAGGTGGAGACGCAGACCCCGACGACGTTCATCCACGAGTTCCAGCACATGATCTCGTACAACCAGCACGTCCTGATGCGGAAAGGCGCGTCGGAGGTGACCTGGCTGAACGAGGGCTTGAGCCACATCGCCGAGGAGCTGGGATCGAAGTATTACGAGGCGAAGTATCCGGCGCCGTCGGGACGCACGTTTGCGACGCAGCTCTTCCCCGACTCGTCGCAGGGGTTCATCAACCCCGACCTGCGAAACGCGTACAACTACCTGCTGGCACCGCGGCACAAGTCGGTGACGACGTTCGCCGCGTTAGGCACCCTCGAGGAGCGGGGAGCGGCATGGCTCTTCCTGCGCTGGCTGGGGGACCAGAAGGGTGACCAGGTGTACAAGCAGCTGGTCGAGACGTCGAAGCGCGGGACGGACAACGTCGCGACGGTAGCTGGGGAGCCATTCCCGGCGCTGTTCGGCGACTTCGGGATCGCGGCGTACACCGACAGCATCGACGGGGTGCCGCGCACCGCGGTGCCGGTACGCTACCGCTTCACCTCGCGGAACACGCGGCAGATCTTCGGCCGGCTCTTCCCGACGCGGCCGAACCCGATCGCGACGACGCAGCTCGGCTGCACCGGAGCGGTCACGCAGCCGATGCTGCAGGGGACGTCGACGTACTTCCTCACCGGTGGGACGGCGGGGTGCAGTGGCACCAGGGTGGACATGACCGCCGCCGACGGGAGCGCGCTGCCTTCGTCGCTCCTCCCGCAGCTCGCGATCTTCCGACTGCCCTGAGCGACTCGCCGGCGACAGCCGCGGCCGAGCCGCGGAACGACGGGACGGCGGCGAGGCCGTGGGGGCGGCGCATCGCCCGCGCATCGGCGTGGGCAGGCGCGTTCGTGCTCGCGCTGCTGCTCGCGTTCCCGACCGGGCGGTACCTGCTCCGTGCGGCTGGGGAAGAAGCGCTGATCCTCGCCGCGCGGCGATCGATCCGCCACGTGATCAGGGACAAGGCGACAGACGCGGCGACGCGCGCGAAGCTGGAGCTCGTACTCGCCGCGCGCGCATTCGCGCACGATTCCGTCGAGCTGCGCACCGGAAGCAGCTTCACGATGTACAGCAAGCTGCGCCGCGACACCCTCGTGCTCGTGCTCTCGGGCGCATATCGCGACCGGCTCGAGCGGTACACGTGGTGGTTCCCGGTCGTCGGGCGCGTCCCCTACAAGGGATACTTCGACTACGACGCAGCGAAGCACGCACGCGAGCGGATGGCGGCCGAGGGGTTCGACACCTCGCTGCGCCCGGCGGCCGCGTTCAGCACACTCGGATTCTTCAACGATCCGATCATGTCGACGACGCTCGCCGGTGACTCACTCGAGCTGGCGAACACGGTCGTGCATGAGTTGACGCACAACACGTTCTACGCGCCCGGGCAGGCGGTGTTCAACGAGTCGTTCGCCAACTTCGTCGGCTCGCGCGGCGCGGCGTGGCTGTTCCGGAGCCGCGGGTCGATGGACGCGGCCGAGCAGAGCGATGCGCGATGGGAGGACCAGAAGCTGCTCGGCACCTTCTGGGCGGCGCTGTACCAGTCGATCGACTCGGCGTTCAAGGCGCATCCGGGGGAGGGGGGCGCGGCCAGGGCGGCGCGGCTCGCGGCGCGCGACACCCTCTACCGGCTGGCGCGGATCGACCTCGTGGAAACGTTAGGCCCGAAGCTGCGGACGGTCGGCCCGCGCTACCTCGAGCGAGTGGCGCTCGACAACGCCGCGCTGCTGGCGCGGCGGGTGTACCTCACGGACCTGCCGCTGTTCGACGCGGTGTATGCGCGGGAGGGCGGGGACCTGCGGCGGACGGTGCGGCGGGTGGTCGAGCTGGCGAAATCGCGGCCGAAGGATCCATACGGGGCGCTACGGGGGTGGCTCGATGGCCACGAGGGACGAGGAACGGGCGCAGCCGCCTCGGGCGGCTAATGCGGATCGTTCCTCTTCAGGTGAAGCGGCCGCGGAGTAGCGCTCGCAAGTCGAGCAATGGCTGCGGTGGGGCGGGGGGTGTGTCGGCGGGATCCGGTGCGGGGGGGCCGAGGACGACGCGGTCCATGTGCTCGCGGACGCCGCGGTCGAGGAAGCGGGAGAGCTGGTCGATCGAGTAGTCGCCGCTGCGCGGGGTCGCGTAGGAGTTCAGTGGATAGACGACAGCGAGCGCGTTGCGGGCGCGGGTCATCGCGACGTACATCAGCCTGCGCTCTTCCTCGAGCTCCTCGTCGTCGCCTAACGCGCGCGAGGAGGGGAACCAGCCGTCGACGGCCCAGATGAGGAAGACGGCGTCCCATTCCTTCCCCTTCGAGCTGTGGGCGGTGCTGAGGATCAGGTGGTCGTCCTCGCTGTCGCCGCCGCTGGCGAGGTCCTGGGTGCTCGAGGGGGGCTCGAGGGCGAGGGCGGAGAGAAATGCCCCACGGCCGGGGAAGCCGGCGGCGATCGCCTGGAGCTGGTCGAGGTCGGCGAGGCGCGGGTCTGGGCGGTCATAACGCTCGCGAAGGATGTCGTCGTAAAGGACGCGGATGCGGGCGATGTCGCGGGCGACGGCGCCTTCGTCGGGGGAGCCGGGGGCGCCCTCGAGAGCGGCGGCCGAGGGCGAGTCGCGCAGCTCGCGGAGCATGGCGACGAGCGAGGTGTGCGCGGCGCGGGCGCGG
>DASSZC010000074.1:0-5637 GCA_035702925.1 Gemmatimonadaceae bacterium
ACGTGAATCTCGATCCCCGACGTTTCGGTCAGGAGGGAGCGGGCAGGATATGAGCATCAAGCGGATGGACAACGTCGGTATCGTGGTGGAATCGCTCGATGCCGCCATCTCGTTCTTCAGCGAGCTTGGCCTGAAGCTCGAAGGGCGCGCCATGATCGAAGGAGAGTGGGCCGGGCGCGTCACCGGATTGGCGAATCAGCGCGTCGAGATCGCGATGCTGGTCACCCCCGACGGTCACAGTCGGCTCGAGCTGTCGCGATTCCTTGCGCCGCCGGTCGTTGCCGATCACCGGAACGCCCCGGTGAACGCGCTCGGCTACCTGCGCGTCATGTTCGCGGTGGACGATATCGACGCGACGCTTGACCGGATCCGCAAGCATGGCGCGCAGCTCGTCGGCGAGGTGGTCCAGTACGAACAGGCGTATCGTCTCTGCTACGTCCGCGGCCCCGAGGGACTTCTCATCGGGCTCGCCGAGGAGCTCAAGTCGCCCCGTTCACCATGACGAGAACACACATCTGCGTGGTGCTTGGCGCGGCGGTCGCACTCGCCGGATGCTATCCCGCGAAGCCGCTGCGGCCATTGACTCCCCCGTATCCGTCAATGCTTCGCAGCGCCGGATACGCCGGAACCACAACGGTCACGGTACGCATCGATCAACATGGCCGCGCGTGGGTGTACCCACGGGCTGGCGGCTCGGGCATCGGACAACACCCGCTCTTCCTGCAGGCCATCATGCAGGGAGTGAGAGCGACCCCGTGGCGACCAGCCCGGCGCTTCGGATTCGCCCGACGCGACTCGCTGTCGTATCAGGTTGAATTTGTGATTCTCCGGGATACCGCACCCCTTGGGCCGAACGAGGAGCGCGCTTTCGGAAATGATTCCCTTCCCCTGCAGTGCCCACGGCCTCGCTCGGCGCATCAGGTGGTTGTCTGCGACACCGCCGACCGTGTTCGCTTTTCGGTCGTGTATTAGATGTGGCCTGAGCCGCCGCGGATCGAGCGGTAGGCGCGGCTGATGTCCAACGATCGCTGAAGTCAGGAATCTGGCGCCCCCTGTCGATTTCGCCCTGGCTGTTCCGTCATTCGGATGTCCCGCTGCATCATCCACCTGAACAGGACATCCGACCATGCGCTACGCTCTACTGATCCACTACCCGCAGCCCGCTGTATCGACCCTTACCGAGGACGAGATCAAGCAGGGCATGGCCGCCTTCCACGCCTATGCCACGGCGCTCGCCGATGCCGGGGTGCTGCGCTCCGCCGAAGTCCTCCAGACCATCGCCAGCGCCACGAGCGTTTCGGTGAAGCAGGGGAAGCTCCAGGTGCAGGACGGTCCCTTCGCCGATACCAAGGAGGCGTTCGCGGGGATCTTCATGATCGACGTCCCCGACCTCGACGCTGCCCTCGCCTGGGCCGAGAAGTGCCCAGCCGCGCAGTGGGGGACGGTGGAGATTCGTCCGTCCGGAGTTCGTTTCGTCGACGGCGCGTGGACGGGCGCGCGATGACGATCGTGTCGTAATGATGACGAGCATCACCGGGTCGGGATCGTGTCCCCCATGACCGAGGATGTCGCGACGCGCGCCGAGCAGCTGGCGCGCGTCGCCTACGGGCGTCTGCTCGCCATCCTCGCTGCCACCGACGGTGACATCGAGTCGGCGGAGGACTGCCTCGCCGACGCATTTGCGCAGGCCTTGTGCTCGTGGCCGGAGTCGGGGGTTCCCGACAATCCCGAAGCCTGGCTCCTAACGGTGGCGCGCAATCGCCGTCACGATCTCCGGCGCTCGGCCGCGCACCGGCTCTCGGATCCTCTCGATGACGTCGTGCGCCGCGGTGCGTCTCCTGTCGTGCCGGAGCTCGAACCCGGCGCGATCCCCGACAGGCGTCTCGCGCTCCTCTTCGTCTGCGCGCACCCGGCGATCGATCCGGCTGTGCGGACGCCGCTGATGCTGCAGGCGGTGCTCGGCTTCAACGCCGAGCAGATCGCGCGTGCGTTCGCGATTCCGGCGGCGTCGATGGCGCAGAGGCTCGTGCGCGCCAAGCACCGCATCCGCGACGCTCGCATTCCATTCGTCGTGCCTGAGCGCGAGCACATGCCGGAGCGCCTCGCGCCTGTACTCGAGGCGATCTACGGCGCGTACGCGATCGACTTCTCCATCGTCGCCGGCATCGAGCCGCGAGATTCCCTTGCCGCGGAGGCGCACTACCTCGCCACCACGTTGGCCGAGCTGCTTCCCGAGGAGCCCGAGGCACTCGGCCTCGCCGCGCTGATCTCTCTGTCGCTCGCGCGCCGCCGCGCGCGCGAAAGGGACGGCGAGTTCGTCCCGCTCGACGAGCAGGATGTTTCGCTCTGGGACGGGGAGCTCGTCGCGCAGGGGGAGGGCTTCCTCCATCGCGCGCGTGCGTCGGGACGGGTGGGCCGCTTTCAGGTCGAGGCGGCGATCCAGTCCGTCCACTGCGCGCGCGCGACCTCCGGAGCCACCGACTGGCACGCGCTGCGGACGCTCCATGCCGCGCTCGTCGCGATTGCGCCGACACTCGGCGCGCGCGTCGCGCACGCGGCGGCGATCGGGCGAGTCGAAGGCGCGCCCGCCGGCCTCGAGGCACTCGCCGCGATCACCGGCGACGCCGCGCAGCGCTTCCAGCCCGCATGGGCCGCGCGCGCGCACCTGCTCTCCGCGGCGGGACGCACGGAGGAAGCGGTGGTAGCGTACGAACGTGCGCTCACGCTGACGACGGACAGTGCGGAGCGCAGGTACCTCGAAGGGCGGCGCGCGCTTTGCGCGCCATCATGATGCAAGCGTTGCATCTTTTCTCTACGCGTCAGGCAGCGCCACCACCCGCACCTGAGTGACCCATGGGGATGCGACACGCAGCCATCTGTGCGGCTCGTTGGGGACGACGCTGGCCGAGCTCGATCATGAAGTCCCCGGGGCGCTGGTGGGAGTTCGCGTCGGACCCACGACGAGGGCGCGCGATGCGATCGCCCGCGCCGTCGAGGGTGAGAAACTCTTCAAGTCCAGCCACCCCAGCATGGCCGCGCTCAGACCGGAGGTCTATGATCTGTGGATCGAGCCGCGATGAGCCAGCAGCCTGACGCCGTTAGGCGTCGTCGTGAAGACGGCCCCGTGGATGGGCCCGCCGTCGTATGCATCGCCGACGGCGAGCAGCGGCGGCTGCCGTACCGAAGCGACGGCCAAATGGCGAGTGGGCGGTTCCTCCCATGTGCCGTGCGTCACGCAAACGTGTTCGAAGCGCGTCCACTGTCAGTGGATGACGGACGCACGCGTAGGGGTTTTCCGGCTTACTGAACATCCGTTGTCTGTTAGTCTCAACCGCGCGCGCGGCGAATCGGCGCCTGACGCGCGGCTTCGCGTCCGCGGCGTGAAAGGACGACAATGGACCTGCTGCTTACCTCGGTGGAGACGGAGCGCCTGGTGCGGGCGCTGGGGATCGTCTCGTCCGACAAGCTGCGCACGCGCGAGTGGCAGGGAGCACTGGCGACGAGCATCGGCTGGCTGCTGCGCGCACCGACGGCGGTGATCCTCGAGGCCGCGGACGCGGTGCAGATGGCGGGTGACGCGGCGGGCGAGGCGCTGACGGCGTGGGCCGAGCACTACGGCGGTCGCGCCGCGGGCAATCCACCGACTGGTGTCTGGAGCCAGGCCGCATCGACGCGATCGGTGCTCGGGTTGCCATTCGCCTTCGTCGGGATGACCGCCCGCACCGCGGGCGGGGGCGAGCGGATGAGCGTCGTCTGCCAGCGAATGCAGGCCGCGGCCGGCGACGCGGTGGAACGGTGCGCCGCGCTGCTGCGCCTCCTCTTTCCGTCGTTCGAGGCAGCGGTGGCTCGCCGCCATGCGGGGAGCGAGACCGCACTCGCGTCGTTCGCGCGGCGCGTGATCCGCGAGGATCCGGCAGCAGCGGGAGCGGTGGAGGAGGTCGAGGAAGCGGCGGCCGCGCTGGGCCGGCGCTACCACCTGACGCCGCGCGAGCTCGAGGTGGCCCGGCTGCTGCTGCGCGGCAAGTCGAACGACGAGGTCGCGGTGACGCTCGGCATCAGCGGCCACACCGCGCGCCATCACACCGAGCGGGTGTTCACGAAGCTGGACGTGCGGTCGCGAGCCGCCCTCTGGCCGGCCGCGTTCGACCGGTCGTCACCGCGCTCCGAGGCGATGGACCCGCACGCGTACCCGCCACCCGAGGCGCGCGACCCGGTCCGGCAAAGCCCGACTTGACTGCGGTCTGCGACGCTCCCACGTTAGCGCTGCCATACTTGGGCAAGGACTTTTCTCCCCGGAGCAAGTCTCGGTGCCCTCGACCTCCGCTGAGCAGATCCGTGCGCCTTCGGAAACCGGAGACGCAGGGCGCCGACGGTTTCTCGCGCGCGTCAGTGCTCTCGGCGCGCTGCTCGGTGCTGCCCTGGTGTCGGTCCCCGTCCTGCGCGCGATCGTTCCGCCCGCGGCGCGCAAGGCCCGCGGCGGCAACTGGGTGAAGGTCGCCGACGACACCGCCCTCCTCGACATCGGCGTCCCCATCCGCGTCAACTTCGTGCAGACGATCGAAGACGCGTGGGTCGAGAGCCGTTCGCTCAACGGCGTGTGGCTGTACACCGAGGATGGCGAGAAATTCAAGGCGTACAACGGACGGTGCACGCACCTCGGTTGCAGCTACGCGTACGACAAGGCGAAGAACAACTTCTTCTGCCCCTGCCATCGCGGGGTGTTCGACACGAAGACCGGCGCCGTCATCTCCGGGCCGCCCCCGCGCCCCCTCGACGAGCTCGAGGTCGAAGTGCGCGACGCCGTCGTCTACGTGAACTACCAGGACTTCCAGCTCGGCGTCGACAAGCGGGTCGAGGTGTAGCGCGATGAGCCGCCTGACGCACTGGCTCGATGAGCGCCTCGACCTCACGGGGATCCGGCGCTCGCTCCTCGACCGCCCCGTCGCCCGCGGGCTCACATGGTGGCACACGTTAGGCAGCGCGACGCTCGCCGTCTTCATCGTGCAGGTCGTCACCGGGGTCGTGCTGGCGATGTACTACTCGCCATCGCCCGACCACGCGCACGAGAGCATCCGCTACGTCGAGGGTGTCGTGCGAAGCGGCACCATCGTGCGCGGGATCCATCACTGGGGATCGTCGGCGATGGTCGTGCTCACCGTCGCGCACATGCTTCGCGTCTTCACCATGGGCGCCTACAAGTACCCGCGCGAGGCGAACTGGCTGCTCGACGTCGCGCTGCTCCTCGTGGTCCTCGGATTCGGGTTCACCGGCTATCTCCTGCCTTACGACCAGAAGGCGTACTGGGCGACGCAGGTCGGGACGAACATCGCCGGGACGACGCCGCTCATCGGCGCGAAGCTGGTCACGCTCCTGCGCGGCGGGTCGCAGCAGGGCGCCGCCACCCTGACGCGCTTCTACTCGCTGCACGTTCTCCTCCTGCCGATCCTCCTCGTCGGGGTCGTCGCCCTCCACCTCACGCTCGTCGTCAGGCAGGGTGTGGCGCCGCGCGCGAAGGAGCTCGAGGCGGGTGCGCCGCCGCGCACGACCGACGCGACGTATCCCGGCTACTACAACCACGTTCTTCACGAAGCGAAGTCGCACGGTCATCGCTTCTGGCCGGACACCATCGCGAAGGAC
>DASSZC010000280.1:0-3961 GCA_035702925.1 Gemmatimonadaceae bacterium
TAACGGCGCGAGCAGCGGCAGCAACTCGCGCCGCTTCCCCTCACTGCGCGTCGCGATGAGGATCGCCGGGACGCCCGCCGACGCGGTCACCCGCGCCGCGTCAGCGGGCGAGCGCCGCCGCCTGCGCGGCGTCGAGCTGCCGGCCGCCGGCGACGGCGAGGTCGAGCAGCTGGTCGAGCGCGGCGCGATCGAAGAGGCCGTGCTCGCCCGTTCCCTGCACCTCGACGAACCGACCCTCACCGCTCATCACGACGTTCATGTCGACCTCGGCGACGACGTCCTCGGCGTACTCGAGGTCGAGCCGGGGCTCGCCGCCGACGACACCGACGCTGACGGCGGTGATGCGCCGCTTGACCGGTGTGCGCGCGACGCGGCCGGTGCGGACCATCCAGTCGAAGGCGTCGACCACCGCGACGCAGGCGCCGGTGATCGCCGCGGTCCGCGTCCCGCCGTCGGCCTGGAGGACGTCGCAGTCCAGCTTGAGGGTGAACTCGCCGAACATGAAGTCGTCGAGCATCGCGCGGACGCTGCGGCCGATCAGCCGCTGGATCTCCTGCGTGCGGCCGCCGACCTTGTCGCGTTCGCGCGAAGTTCGCGTGTGCGTCGCGCGCGGCAGCATCGCGTACTCGGCGGTGAGCCACCCCTCGCCGCGCCCGCGCCGCCAGCCGGGGACCCCATCCTCGACCGACGCGGTGCACAGCACCCGCGTCGACCCGAAGGAGACGAGACAGGAACCCTCGGCATACGGCGCGGCGGCGCGCTCGAGGGAGACGGGACGAAGCTCGCCGGCGGAGCGCCCGGCACGGATGACGTTAGGCATGGCGCGGCGCGCGGAGGCGCTCGATGATCGATGTGGTGGACTGTCCGGGGGTGAGCGGGATGATGATGCACTCCCCGCCCCAGCCGCGGACCTCGGCGGCGCCGACGACGGTTTCCGGCGAATAGTCGCCCCCCTTCACGATGACGTCGGGGCGAAGCAGCTTGACCAGCTCGAGCGGGGTGTCCTGGTCGAACACCGCGACCGCGTCGACGGCCTCGAGACCGGCGAGCACGTAGGCTCGCTCAGCCTCGCTGCGCACGGGGCGGTCGGGGCCCTTCAGGCGCCTGACGCTCGCATCGCTGTTCAACCCGACGATCAGCGCGTCGCCACGCTCGCGCGCACCGCGCAGGACATCGAGGTGTCCGGGGTGCAGCAGGTCGAAGACGCCATTCGTGAAGACGACGCGGCCGCGCTGCTTCACGCGCCACTCGCGGGCGCCGTCCCAGTCGAGGACCTTGCGCGCCGGGTCGAAGGAGCTCAGAAGTTGCTCTCCACGCGCGGTTGAAAATGAATCTCGCGGACGTAGAGCGGCAGCTCGACGTGCTCGTAGTAATCGGTCGAGATCGTGATCTGGTGATCACGACGACGGATCTGGATGCTGTACGCCCCTTCGGGAAGGTTCAGCGTGTCGGCGGCGAGCTTGAGGTTGTTGCGGATGGCGTCGTCGTCGAAGTGCGCGGCGAAGCGCGCATTCTGTTCCATCGAGTCATGGAACCGGTAGTAGCGAAGGTAGACCTCGCCGACATTCACCGCGAAGTATCCCGCGGCAACGACGAGCAGCAGCATGACGAGGCAGCCGAGCGAGGAGCGGCCGGCTCGCGGATGTGAGGTGTTCACCACTGGGATTGCGCTCCCTCGATGACGTCGGTCACGAGCTTCTTCAGCGCCTCGCGCCGGCCGTTGATCTCGTTGGGTTCCTCATACTCCCCTTCCGCGGTCATTCCCTTCCGCTGCCAGAGCATCTTCCCTGTCTTCTGGTCGACGATCTCGATGTCGCAGACGATCTGCAGCTTGCGACGCGCGGAGGTCACCTGGCCGCGATTCGTCGAGAGGGCGATCGGGATCCCGGTGTCGTAACGAAGCAGGGTGCCGCGGACGACGGCATCGGCGCGAACCTCGGGCGCATCGCGCAGTCCGAGGCGGGACTTCATCTCCCCGCGAAGCGCTTCCCACACCTCTCGCTGCAGCTCGGCTTGCGGGGTCTCGTTCTCGAAGGGGAGGACAGCGACGGTGTGGACGTGCGAGGGCAGCCCGCCACCGGCGAAACCGTACGGCCAGCAGCCGGCGACCGCGACGAGCAGCAGGAGAATGCTAGAACGACCAGATCGACGCATCAAAGTCCGCGTTGCTATCCACGCTGGTGATCACCAGCTCGAGCGACCGCCGGGAGGCGGCGTCGAAATATCGCACGTGGCGGTCGTCGGCGCGAACCAGGCTCTGGACGATGTGCCCGTCGTCGATCCGTTCGAGCCGCCGCAGGGCGCCGCCGGCGATGGTGACGCGCCACACCTTGCCGCGACCGATGTCGGCGCGAAGGGTGTCACCATCGAGTCGGGCGGTGGTGTCGGCGGCGGGGGGAACGGCGAGCCGGCCGAGCGCGGCCCAGAGGAGGGGCGGCGGCGGGATCATCCGGCGAAGCGCGTCCGGACCGGGCGCACGCAGCTCGTCGCCAATGAGGACGGCCGTGGCACCTCCCATACCGCCGCCGAGGAAGAGGTCGACCCGCGCGCTGTCCGGGTACGCGGCGCGGACCGCGCCATCACCGGAGGCGTGGATGTCCGGATCCTCGTACTTCCAGTCGAACACCCAGCGCGTGTGTCCGGCCGGGATCTCGATCGGGGGGAGCGCCTGGCGAGTCGGCACCCCGGGGAGGGCGTGCGCCTTCGGCACGCAGCCGGCGACGACCGGGATCATCGCCGTTAGGCAGGCAGCGAGGCAGGCGCGGTTCATGGGACGACGATGTTCAGGATCGCGTCGCCCTGGACGAGGCGGTCCATGACGTCCTGCCCGCCGACGACACGCGCGAAGATGGTGTAGCGTGCATCGAGGTGCGGCTGCGGCGAGAGCGTCAGGAAGTACTGGCTCCCGCCCGTGTCCGGGCCGGACAGCGCCATGCCGACCGCGCCCCGGGTGTAGCGCTCCGTGTTCAGCTCATCGCGGATCGCGTACCCCGGCCCGCCATTCCCGTCGCCGCGCGGATCGCCATCCTGGGCGACGAAGTTGGGGACGACGCGGTGGAAGTGCACGTTGCGATAGAATCCCTTCCGCGCCAGCCCGACGAAGTTCGCGACGGTGAGCGGCGCCTCCTCACCGAGTAGCTCGAGGGTGATCGAACCGCGGGCGGTCTCGATGCGCGCGCGCAATGGCGTGCCGGCAAGCGAGGGCGCGACGATGTCGCGCACCTGCCGCTCGTACCAGTCGTCTGGACGCGACATCCCTTCGGTTCCCGGCCAGGCGGCGAGTGGCGTCACGCCGTGCGCTTCAGCGCGCACGAGCGGATCGTTGGAGGGCGAGAGCGCGGAGATCGTCCGGCGCACGGAATCCGGGACAGCAGCGCTGTCGCGCCTCCACGCGTTGGCGACATACCGGATCGCCGCGATGCGCGCGTCGTTGCCCGAGTCACCGGCGGCGAGCGCGTAGCTGGCGAGGACCGCCGGGATCTCGCTCGCCCGCGCGCTGTCGGCGAGCGCGAGCAGCGCCGTGGCGCGGACGAAGAAGTCGGCATCGCGAAGCGCGGCGAGGACCGCCGGACGCCGAGCAGTACCGCCAGCCGAGTCGAGGTATGCGGCGACGGCGGCGACCGCCGACTGCCTAACGCGCGGGTCGGGGTCGGAGAGGAGCGGCGTGGCGATCGCGCTGCCCGTTGCCGGGTGGGGGGCGAGCGCGGCGGCGTCGGCGAGGGCGGCGCGGAGGTGCCAGTCGCCGGAGGTTCGCCACTGCTCGTGCGCGGGGAGCGTCACGCCGGAACGAGTCGCCGACTCGAGCAGGCTGCGCCGGTACATCGTGCTCGTGTCGCCGTTCCAGATCGACATCCAGAGGTCGGTCGCGAGCTTGCGGCCGGCGAGTGACTGTGCGGCAGCGATCCGCACGTTCGCGTCGTGGTCGCGCGTCGCGGTAATGATCGGTGCGACCGACGAGTCA
>DASSZC010000328.1:0-5166 GCA_035702925.1 Gemmatimonadaceae bacterium
CCGAGCGGGCCACCCGTCCCGCGTCCCGCGCCGCCGGCGGCCCCCGGGGGCGCGCCGCCGGCGCGGGCGCCGAGCAACCCGTTCCTCGCCAACGACCCAAACGCGAAGGCACAGCGGCTCGCCCGCGCCCTGGTGTCGGACATCGTCGCGTACCATCCGCAGAAGCGCGACGAGGGAGTGCGCAACAACACCCTCGCGCAGCTCTTCAAGGAGGAGATCAAGAAGAGCTACGAGGAGTACGTCGAGCAGGTAGGGCGCGAGTTCGCCGACGGCACGACGCACTTCCAGGACGCGCTCAACGACGTCCTCGCCGGCGGGAAGAAGATCTTTCCTCCCTCATGAGCGACGAGGGTAGAGCCAGCGGCTCTATCGGGATATATTCCGCAACGGCGAGACATCAGGTCATCTCGGGCCGCCCTGTACTGTCGGGGCGGCCCGCTGCTTAGGAGAACGAGTGCATGGCGGAAAGCGAGCGCGGGAAGCGGCTCCGACAATACAGCGGGCGTCTCGCCGAGCTGGGGAGGTATCTTTGACGTCGAGGCCAAGCGCGCGGAACTGACGCGCCTCGAGTCGAAGATGGGCGATGCCGACTTCTGGAACGACCAGACGCGTGCGCAGGTGGTCGTCCAGGAGGTGAAGGCGCTCCGCAACTGGGTGGAGCCGTTCGACGCGCTTGGCGCGAAGATCACCTCCGCCGCCGAGATGGACGAGCTGCTGGAGATGGAGCCCGAGGACGAGATGTCGCGCGAGGTCGACCGCGACGTCGACGCGATCGCCGACGAGCTCGAGACCTTCCGCCTGCGCACCCTGCTGCAGGATCCCGACGACTTCCGCGATGCGCAGATCGAGATCAGCGCCGGCGCGGGTGGGACGGAAGCGCAGGACTGGGCGCAGATGCTGATGCGCATGTACGAGCGCTGGGCACAGCGAAAGGGGTACGGGCTCGAAGTGCTCGACGTGAGCGAGGGTGAGGAGGCGGGGATCAAGGGCGCGGTGCTCGAGATCCACGGGATGTACGCGTTCGGGTTCCTGAAGGCGGAGTCGGGAGTGCATCGCCTCGTCCGCATCTCGCCCTTCGATGCGCAGGCGCGCCGCCACACCAGCTTCGCGTCGGTGTTCGTGTACCCGGTAGTCGACGACACGATCAACATCGAGATCCGCGATGAGGATCTGCGCATCGACGTCTACCGGGCGTCCGGCGCCGGCGGGCAGCACGTCAACAAGACAAGTTCGGCGGTGCGCATCACGCACATCCCGACCGGTGTCGTCGCCGCGTCGCAGTCGGAGCGGTCGCAGCACAAGAACAAGGCGACGGCGATGAAGATGCTGAAGAACCGCCTGTACAACATCGAGCTGCAGAAGCAGCTCGAGAAGAAGGCGGAGATGGATTCCGCCAAGTCCGACGTCAGCTTCGGCAGCCAGATCCGGAGCTATGTCTTCCAGCCGTACACGATGGTCAACGACCACCGCACCGAATTGAAGATCCCCGACGTGCAGAAGGTGATGGACGGGGCGATCGACCCGTTCATCGAGGCGTGGCTGACGCGCGGCTCCAACGGCGGGAGCCCGTCGTGAGCGAGGACCTGAACTTCGTCCAGCGCGCGCGGCGCGAGAAGCTGGCGGCGATCGAGGCGTTAGGCATCGCGCCCTTCGCCTACTCCTTCGACCGGACGCACTCGGCGGCCGACGTGCTCGCGGCCGCCCCCGCGGGGACGGAGGAGGGACCGGCGGTCAGCGTCGCCGGCCGCCTCGTCGCCTGGCGAGGGCACGGGAAGACGATCTTCGCCCACCTCGCCGACCTGTCGGGGCGGATCCAGCTCTACTTCCGCCGCGACCACCTCGGTGAGGCGACGTTCGCGCTCCTCGAGCAGCTCGACATCGGCGACCTCGTCGGGGTGACGGGGCCGGTGTTCCGCACGCGCACCGGGGAGACGACGGTGAAGGCCGACAGGGTCACCCTGCTCGCCAAGTCCCTCCGTCCATTGCCGTTAGGCAAGGAGGAGGTGATCGACGGGGAGACGATCCGTCACGGCGCGCTCGAGGACTCGGAGCAGCGGTCGCGGCAGCGCTACGCCGACCTGGCGGTACACCCGGAGGCGCGGGCGCTGTTCATCGCGCGGACGCGGCTCGTCTCGGCGATCCGTGCCTATCTCGACGGACTGGGGTATCTCGAGGTGGAGACCCCGGCGCTGCAGCCGCTGTACGGGGGCGCCGCGGCGCGGCCGTTCACGACGATCCACAATGCGCTCGACATGCAGCTCTACCTGCGGATCGCCGATGAGCTGTACCTGAAGCGGCTGATCGTCGGCGGGATGGAGCGGGTCTACGAGATCGGCCACGACTTCCGCAACGAGGGGATCGACCGGACGCACAACCCCGAGTTCACGATGCTCGAGTTCTACGAGGCGTACGCCGACTACACGACCATGATGTCGCGCGTCGAGCAGCTGCTGGTGCGGGCGGCGGACGCGGTGCGGGCGACGCCGGAGATCGCGCCTGACGTGCCGGCGCTGACGCCGCCGTTCGCGCGGATCTCCTGGTCGGAGTCGCTGGCCGCGGCCCTTGGCGCCGACGCGATGGCGATGAGCGAGTCGGAGCTGCGGACGTCGGCGCGCCGGGTGGGCATCGAGAAGGTCGAGGGGATGAGCCGGCCGAAGCTGCTCGACGAGCTGTTCGGCGCGCTCGTCGAGTCGAAGATCGTCGAACCGACGTTCGTGATCGACTACCCGGTGGAGCTGTCGCCGCTGGCGAAGCCGAAGCGGGGAAACCCGGCGCTGACCGAGCGCTTCGAGCTGTTCGCGAACGGGAAGGAGCTGGCCAACGCCTTCAGTGAGCTGAACGACCCGATCGACCAGCGGGGGCGCTTCGAGGCACAGGCGACGCTGCGCGCCGCCGGCGACGAGGAAGCGACGGGGGTCGACGAGGACTACCTGCGGGCGATGGAGTACGGGATGCCCCCGACTGGCGGGGTCGGGATCGGGATCGACCGGCTGGTCATGTACCTGACGGGAACGGCAAATATTCGCGATGTGATACTATTCCCGACGCTCCGCCCGGAGTGAGCGCGCCATGAGACGCCTCGAGTGGTCGATTGCCTGGCGGTACCTGCGCAGCCGCCGCGGGTCCAAGCTGCTGTCGCTGATCAGCGTGATCGCGATCGGCGGCATCACCGTCGGCGTCAGCGCGCTCGTCGTCATCATCGGCGTGATGAACGGGCTGCAGAACGACCTGCGCGAGAAGATCCTCGTCGCCAGCCCGGACGTGCGGGTCCTGACCTTCGGCGACGACATGCGCATGGACGACTGGGAGTCGACGCTGGCGAGGGTGAAGAAGCAGAAGGGGGTCGTCGCCGCCGCGCCCTTCGTGCTCACGCAGGCGGTGATCAACGCGGGGCACACCTACAACGAAGGGGTGCAGGTCGAGGGGATCGAGCCGGAGGGACCCGGAGTCGAGAACGTGACCTCGATCCGGCAGCACGCGCTGCGCGGGAACAACTTCAAGTTCCGCACGGGGATGGGCGAAGTGCGCGGCGCGGTGCTCGGGAAGCTGCTCGCCGAGCGGATGAACGCGTTTCCGGGCGATCACATCACCCTGTACTCGGCGGCGGGGTCGCAGCTCAACCCGGTCACCGGAACGCCGGTCCCGCACGTCACGCAGCTCGAGGTGACCGGGTTGTTCGAGACCGGGATGTACGAGTATGACAACACCTACGTCTTCGTCCCGATCTCGGTCGCGCAGGAGCTGGCGGGGATCGGGAAGTCGGTCACGGGGATCGAGGTGCGGACGAACGACCGGTGGAAGGCGACGGAAGTCGCGAGCACGCTCTCCGACACCCTTGGCTTCCCCTATCGCACGCTCGACTGGCAGGCGCAGAACCAGAATCTCTTCCAGGCGCTCAAGCTGGAGAAGCTCGGGATGAGCGTGATCCTGCTGCTCATCATGATGGTCGCGGCGTTCAACATCGTGAGCACCCTGACGATGGTCGTCGCCGACAAGACGCGCGAGATCGGGATCCTGCGGGCGATGGGACTCCGCGCCGGCGCGATCCGCCGGATCTTCCTTGCGCAGGGAATGGTGATCGGAATTGTCGGGACCGGACTCGGACTCATCCTCGGGATCGGACTCGCGATGACGCAGGCACACTTCAAGCTTATCAAGCTCGATCAGAGCGTATATTTCATAGACCACCTGCCGGTGTCGCTGCAGGTGGGAGACGTCGCGCTCATCGTGCTGATGAGCCTCTCGATACCGGTGCTCGCCACCTGGTATCCGGCGCGGCAGGCATCGCGCCTGCTTCCGGTGGAGGCGATTCGACACGAATGACGGTACTCGAGGCGGTCAACCTCGCGAAGACATATCGCGGTGGGGATGGCGGATTGATTGCAGTGCTCGACGGTGCGAGCCTCACGGTCGCGCGTGGCGAGATGGTTGCAATCGTCGGTGCGAGTGGTGCCGGCAAGAGCACGCTGCTCCACATCCTCGGCGCGCTCGACGTGCCGGACAGCGGTACGGTGACGATCGATGGCAAGCTGCTCTCGGGGCTGACCGACGACGCGCTCGCCGAGTTGAGGAACAGGAAGGTTGGTTTCGTGTTTCAATTTCATCACCTTCTGCGCGAGTTTTCAGCGCTGGAGAACGTGATGATGCCGTTGCGGATCGCCGGAGTTCCTGATGCGGAAGCGCAAGAGCGCGCGGCCGCACAGCTGGAGAGGGTGGGGCTCGCCGGACGGATGCATCATCGGCCGGCGGAGCTGTCGGGTGGCGAGCAGCAGCGCACCGCGGTGGCGCGGGCACTGGTGGTCGAGCCCGCGGTGCTGCTCGCCGACGAACCGTCGGGCAACCTCGACCACTTCAACAGCGAACGGCTGCACGACCTTTTCTCGACGCTGGCGCGGGACGCATCGGTGGGGATTGTCGACGTGACTCATAACCGGTCGCTGGCGGGACGCGCGAACCGGGTGCTGGCACTCGAAGATGGGAGACTCGGCGAAGCCGACGTCACGGAGGTGGTAGCTGGATGATCTGCGATAGCTGCAAGGAGCGGGATGCCGTCGTGCATCTCACCCAGATCGTCGACAACGCCGTCACCCAGCTCGATCTCTGCGAGAAGTGCGCAGCGGAGAAGGGAGTGGAGACGAGCGGTGGCCTGCCCCAGCATCCGCTGGG
>DASSZC010000341.1:0-7941 GCA_035702925.1 Gemmatimonadaceae bacterium
ACGCCAGCCACCGCTACTCGAAGGGGATGGTGCGCGTCACGCGCATCGCCTTCATGGCGCAGCCGGTCACCGAGATCATCGGCACCGCTATCGCAGTCGTCCTCCTCTGGATCGGCGCGCGGCAGGTGATCGTCGACAGGACCCTCGCCGGTGCGTCGCTGATCACCTTCCTCGCCGTCGTGATGCGGCTGTTGCAGCCCCTCAAACAAGTCTCGCAGATCCCGACCACCGCGCAGGGCGCCCTCGCCGCCGCCGAGCGGGTGTTCGAGGTGCTCGACACCCCGACCGAAGCGGCGACCGACCGGGGGACGCACGTCGCGAGGAGCTTCGATCGCGACGTCGTCTTCGACCACGTCGGCTTCGCGTACGGCGACGAGCCGGTGCTGCGCGACGTGTCGTTCACCGCCCGCCGCGGCGAGATCGTCGCCTTCGTCGGGGCGAGCGGAGCGGGGAAGAGTACCCTCGTCGACCTCATCCCGCGCTTTTACGAGCCGACGAGCGGCCGCATGCTCCTCGACGGCCGTGACACGCGTGAGATCACGCTGCCATCGCTCCGTGCCCTCACCGGGATCGTCAGCCAGGACACAGTGCTCTTCAACGACACCGTTCGCGCCAACATCGCCTATGGTGCCGCGTCGAAGTACACCTCCGCGCAGGTCGAGGCGGCGGCGCGCGCGGCGAATGCGCACGGCTTCATCAGCGAGCTTCCCGAAGGCTACGACACGATCCTCGGTGAGCGCGGCACGCGGCTCTCCGGGGGCCAGCGCCAGCGCATTGCGATCGCCCGCGCGCTGCTCACCGATCCGCCGATTCTCATCCTCGATGAAGCAACCTCCGCGCTCGACACCGAATCCGAGAGACTGGTCCAGGAAGCGATCGACAGGCTGCTTGCCGGCCGCACGGTGTTCGTGATCGCGCACCGGCTCTCGACCATCGTCCACGCGACGCAGATCCTCGTGCTCGACCGCGGCGAAGTCATCGAGCGCGGGACACATGCCGCGCTCCTCGCGCAGGGCGGGGCATATCGCCGGCTGTACGAGATGCAGTTCCGCGACCGCGCTCCGGCCACCGAAGCCGCGGCTGCTGCTGCGGCCGCCTCACAGGAAGCCTGATGCGCGCACTGTTCGTCGTCAGTGATGTCTCATGGTCCGGCTCCGCGCGCGTCTTCGTCGCCGCCGCGCGCGGACTCGCCGCGCGCGGCTATCAGGTGACCGCCGTCTGCCAGCCGGAGACCGCGGTCGAGCAGCGGCTCGCATCGTCGGGGGTCGAGACCGTTCCGGTGGAGCTCGATGGGACCTGGCGTGGCGCTGCTCGCCGGCTGCGCCGCGTCCTCGAAGACCGCTTCGTCGAAGTGGTGTTCGTGCACGGCGAGCGCGATTCGCTCATTGCCGCGGCCGCGACGCGGATGGCCGATCGTGGGGCCGTCGTTCGCCGCGTCCGGGTCGGCGAGACGCTGACCATGCACTGGCGGGGCAGGCTCGGTGGACGTCTCGCCGCCACCGGCTTCGTCTTTCCCTCGGAGGAAGAGCTGCGCGCCGCGCCGCCGCTCCCCGGGCGCGCGTTAGGCGCGGTTCGCGCCGACGTCGGGGTCGACATCGACGACTACCTGAACGTGCAGGGCGTCGAACGCACGAGCATCAGCGCCGCCGGGAGCGGGGTCAAGCTGATCGCCTGCCTCTACGACCCGACGGCGCGCTCGCGCGTGGCGACGGTCTTCCGCACCATCGGCCTCCTCGCGCCGCGCCACCCGAACCTGCGCCTCGTCCTCGTCGGCCCCGGCTCGGACGACGAGGGGCTGCGCATGCACGCTGCCGCCCTCGGGATCACGCCGATGGTCTCCTGGCTCGGCGATCGCGAGGACCGCCTCGCCGTCCTCAAGGCGGCGGACATCGGCTGGGTCGTGTCGTCGAGCGACGACGCGGCGTATGGCTTCCTCGACCTGATGGCGCTGCGCGTCCCGGTGCTCGCCGAGCGCAGCGTGATGGCCCAGCGCTACGTCGCCGACGGGATCGGCGGCGTGCTCCTCCCGCCTAACGATGCGCCGACCACCGCGGCGATGGTCACCGGCTTCCTCGCCGACGAGGAGCGCCGCGCCGCGATGGGGAACGCCGCGCATGTCCGCGTTGCGCGCGACTTCCGCGCCGACGAGATGATCGATGCCTTCGCCCGCGTCACCGACGCCGCGCGCGACCGCACCAAGTGGGTGACCTGACCGTGAACGGCGCCGCCGCCGAACGCCGCGCGCCGGTCTCCGTGGTCATCGCTGCCCGCGACGCCGGCGCCCACATCACCGAATGCATCGCCAGCGTGATCGACTGGGCGGCCGAGACGATCGTCGTCGAGAACGACTCGATCGATGACACCCTCGCCCTCGCCGAGCACGCGGGGGCGCGGGTCTTTGCCCACCCCTTTCACACGATCGGCGCGCAGCGCAACGTCGCCATCGTCCGCGCCACGCAGCCCTGGATCTTCGTCCTCGACGTCGACGAGCGCTGCACCCCGGAGCTCGCCGAGGAGATCGCGGCGACGGTCGAGAAGGGCGCCTTCGATGCCTATCGCGTCCGTCGCAGGAACTTCTTCCTCCGCCGCGAGATCCGGCACGGCGGCTGGGAGCGCGATCGTCCGGTGCGGCTCTTCCGCGCATCCCTTCGCTACGACGAACGTCCGGTGCACGAGCACGTCGTCACCCATGCGCCCCCCGGTGCCCTGTCGCAGCCGATGCTGCACTACACCTACGATTCGCTCAACGAGTACTTCGAGAAGTTCGGCCGCTACAGCCGGTGGTGGGCGGAGCAGCAGCACGCGCGCGGCCGCAATGCGTCTGCGTTCGACGTGCTCGTGCGCCCTCCGCTGCGCTTCCTCGCGATGTACCTGCTGCGCGGCGGCTTTCTCGACGGCGCGCATGGCCTCGTCCTCGCCGTCCTCGCCGCCATGAGCGTCGGCGCGAAGTACGCCCGGCTCTGGGCGATCGGGTCGGGGTTCTCCGGGATCACCCGTTAGGCAGCGGTGCGGATCCTCATCATCGGCAGCCGCCGGCGCTGGCGGATCGAGTCCTGCTTTGCCCGTGCCTTCGAGCGTGCCGGCCACCGCGCGCTGGTGCTCGACGACCGCGCGCTGTCGCGCACCATCGGTCGGGCGGCGACCCAGCATTGGGTGCGCTTTCGTGCCGCGCGCTTCCGCCCCGACTTCGTCCTCCTCTCGAAGTGTCTCGGGCTCGAGCTCGACACCGTCGCGACGCTCGTGAAGGATCGCGAGAACGCGATGTGGTACAGCGACGCGCAGTGGTTCACCCACGTTACGACGCGGCAGGACATCGGCCACATCGCCGCCGTCGCCCGCCAGGCCGCGCGGCTCTGGCTTCCCGCCTTCGTCGAGGAGTGGCGGGCGATGGGGCACGACGCGCGCTACCTCCCCTTCGCCGGCGATCGGGAGATCGTCCCCGCGCCACCCGATCCCGCCCTCGCCGCCGACGTCGCCTTCCTCGGCACCGGCTACGACCCCGACCGCGCGAAGTTCCTCGTCGAGCTGGCGAAGCACGTCCGCCTCCGCGTCTGGGGGCTCGGCTGGGAGAAGTGGAGCGACCGGCTCGACTGGGCCGGTCATCCCGTCGAGGGGCGCGCCTTCGCCGCCGTCTGCTCGAGCGCCGCGTTGACGTTAGGCATCACCGCCGCCGCGGCGCGCGGCAACCCGTTCTACACCGACCGGATGTTCATCGCCATGCTCGCCGGCGGTTGCTATCTCGGTGAGGGCGGGCGCGACGCCGGCCGGATGCTCGCCGACGGCAGGCACTGCATCTGGTACGAGTCGCTCGATGACTGCGTCGACCGCGCGAAGCGCTGGCTCGCCGACTCCGCCGGCCGCGAGCGGATTCGCGCCGCCGGGGAGCGCTTCGTCCGCGAGCATCACACCTACGACCAGCGCGTGCCGCACTTTCTCAGCGGTGCACCGTACGTGGCGCCATTGTGAGGCACCTCTTCGTCACCCAGGACTTCCCCCCCGACAGCGGGGGGATGGCGCGCCGCCACATCGAGCTGTGCCGGCACTTTCCGCCCGGCGAGATCGCCGTCTCCACGGTCGCCTCGCCGACGGCCGGCAGCATCGACGCCGCCGAGCGCTACCCGATTACCCGCGAGCGCTTCGACTTCGCCGCCGCGAAGGTGATCACCAACCAGCTCCGCTGGGCGCGCTCGCTCACGGCGGCGCGTGCCTCCTATGACGTCCTGCACTGCGGCAACGCTCGCCCCGTCGGCTACGCGGTCTGGTGGGCGGCGAAGCGGACCGGCGCTCCCTACCTCGTCTACGTCAACGGGGGGGACGTCCTGCGCGAGCTCGTGAAGTCGAAGGGATGGCTCAAGCGCCAGGCGGCACGGCGCATCTTCGGGGACGCGGCGGGCGTCGTCGCCAACTCGCGCTGGACCGCGTCGGTCACCGAAGACCTGATGCGCGACATCGGGGTGCGCGTGCCGCCACCGGTCGCCGCCATCGACCTCGGCACCGATCCCGAGCAGTTCCGCCCTGACCGCGACAGCGGCGAGCTGCGGCGGCGCCTCGCGTTAGGCAGCGGCCCCCTGATGCTCACCGTCGCCCGCCTCGTCCCGCACAAGGGACAGGACGCGGCGATCGAGGCGCTCGCCATGCTCGCCCCCGACTTCCCCGAGCTCCGCTACCTCCTGGTCGGCGGCGGGCGAGACCGCGCGCGACTCGAGGCGTTGGCCCGCTCCTTCGGCGTGGGCGATCGGGTAGTTTTCGCCGGGATGCTCACGGACGCAGAGATCGCGGAGGCGTACGCCACCGCCACCGTTTATGTCGGACCCTCGCGACTCGATCGCGGAATCAATGTCGAAGGCTTCGGCATCTCCTTCGTCGAGGCCGGGGCGAGCGGCACGCCGTCGGTCGCCGGCGATTCCGGCGGCGTCCGCTCCGCGGTACGCGACGGCGAGACCGGTTTCGTCGTGCCACCGCAGGACATCAACGCGATCGCCGGCGCGCTCCGCACCCTTCTCGCCGATCCCGCGCGGCGCGACGCGATGGGCCGCGCCGCTCGCGCCGCCGTCGAGTCCCACTACAACTGGGCACGCGTCGGCCGCGAGACGCGCGCCTTCGCCGAGCAGGTCGCCGCGCCGCGACTTGCCGCGCGTGCCGCTTCGGGTGCGACCGCGCGATGAGCGACGAACGCGAGAAGCCGAATCTCCGGCACCGCGTCCAGTACGGAGCGCTCCGCACTGTGATCGGTGCGCTGCGCGCCGCCGGCTGGAGGGCGGCGTCCGCATTCGGCGCGAAGCTCGGTGCGCTCGGCTACTCGCCGCTCGGCATCCGCAGGCGCGTCGTCGAGCGACAGATCGCCGCTGCCTTTCCCGGGCTCGCTCGCGACGAAGTGCTCACCATCGCCCGCGCCTCGTACGAGCACCTCGGCCGCACCTCGATCGAGGCGGCCCTCCTCCCGTCGATCGGGAAGGATGGGGTGCTCGCCCTCTTCGACGGCGTCGACAACTGGGGCGCGGTCGAGAAGGCGATGAGCGCGGGGAAGGGACTCATCTTCGTCACCGGGCATCTCGGCAACTGGGAGCTGGCCGGCGCGTACGTCGCCTCGCGCGGCGTGCCGCTCGACGTCGTCGCGCGCCACATGGAGAATCCGCTCTTTGACCGCTACCTGACGAGCACGCGCGAGCGGATCGGGATGGCGGTCGTCCACGATTCCGACGCCGTCCGCCGCACTCCACGGTCGATCAAGTCGGGGCGCGCCGTTGCCTTCCTCTCCGATCAGGGAGTGCTGGGCCTCGCATCGACGTTCGTCCCGTTCTTCGGCATGCCGGCGAAGACCCCGCGCGGCCCCGCGGTGTTCGCACTGAGGCTCGGCGTCCCGGTGGTGTTCGGCTGCGCGCTTCGCCAGCCGAATGGGCGCTATCGCATGAGCTTCGAGGCGGTGACCGTGCAGGACACCGGCGATCGCGAGCGTGATGTCGACGCGATCGTCGCCGCGTACACCAAGACCCTCGAGCGCTGGGTGCGGCGCGCCCCCGAGCAGTACTTCTGGCACCACCGCCGCTGGCGGCGACAGCCGCCCGGCACACCCGAGGAGCTCCGCGATCCGTCGCGCTGACGCCGCACCGGCCCGCCGCTGGAAATCGTCCGGCGCTCGCACGACATTGCGGGCGCCATGAGACGATCGCTCTGGAACCGGCTGCTTCACGATCCGCGCGCGGTGGGGGGCGTCACGGTCGTCGTGCTGCTGATACTCGCCGCGCTCGCCGCGCCGATCGTCGCCCGCCACGATCCGCTGCACGTCGACCTCTTCGCGCAGCTGCGCGGACCCTCGGCGCAGCACTGGCTGGGTACCGACATCCAGGGGCGCGACGTCTGGGCGCGACTCGTCTACGGCGCGCGCATCTCGCTCGCCGTCGGCTTCTTCTCGCAGATGATCGCGATCGCGATCGGCGTCACCCTCGGCCTGATCGCCGGGTACTACGGCAGGTGGACCGACGAAGTGGTGATGCGCCTCGCCGACGTCACCCTCGCCTTCCCGACGCTGCTCCTCCTCGTCGCGATGGTCGCCGCGCTCCAGCCGTCGTTAGGCGTCGTCCTCTTCACCATCGGCGTCGTCGGCTGGGCGGGGATGGCGCGCATCGTCCGCGCCCAGGTCCTCGTCGTCCGCCAGCTCGAGTACGTGCAGGCGCTCCGCGCCCTCGGCGCCCGCGACGTCCGCATCGTGATCCGCCACGTCCTGCCTAACGTTGTGGCGCCGGTCGTCATCGCCGCCACCCTCGGCGTCGCCGGCGCGATCATGGCCGAAGCGGCCCTCTCCTTCCTCGGCCTCGGCGTCGCCCCGCCGACCCCGAGCTGGGGCTCGATGATCGCCGAGGGGCGTGACCTCTCGCAGCTGCGCACCGCGCCCTGGACTTCGCTGTTCCCCGGTGTCGCGATCGGCGCCGCGGTGCTCGGCTTCAACCTCCTCGGCGACGCCCTTCGCGACGCCCTCGACCCGCGCTTCCGCCGGCACGCCGCGGCGGCTGACCGCTCACTCGTCCCCTGAGTGATGGCACAAACCATCGACGTTGCCGCGCTTCGCGCGGCCGAATTCAGTTGGGCGGACCGCACCGACCGCGTCTACCTCAACAACGCGTCGACAGGTCCGCTGACCCGGCGCGCCGTCGCCGCGACCGCTGAGGTCATCGCCGAGCGCGAAGAGCCCTTCCGCATCGACGACGAGAAGAATTTCGCGATGCTCGCCCGCACCCGCGACCTCGCGGCCCGCCTGATCGGGGCGGATGCGAACGAGATCGCGATCCTCACCAACACGACCTACGGCATCAACATCGCCTCACAGACGTTCTCGTGGGAGCCGGGCGATGTCATCGTCGTCCACGACCGCGAGTTTCCGGCGAACATGTACCCGTGGCTCGCCCTCGAGAAGCGCGGCGTCGTCGTGAAGCGGATCCCGCCGCGCGGACTGCTCCCCGACGAGGACGCGCTGATTGCCGCGATCTCCGGCCCGCGCGTGAAGCTGGCGGCCGTGAGCTGGGTGGGGTTCTCGACCGGCTACAAGTCAAACCTGAAGCGGATCGGCGAGGCCTGCCACGCGCGCGGCGTTCGCTTCGTCGTCGACGCGATCCAGGGGCTCGGCGCGGATTTCCTCTCCGTCCGCGATTGCCACATCGACGTCCTCGCCTGCGGTGGACAGAAATGGCTGCTCAGTCCATGGGGAAGTGGCTTCGCATACGTCAGGCGCGAGCTCGCCTCGACTCTCGACCCGAGCCCCGTCGGCTGGATGTCGGTGAAGGGCTCAGATGACTTCAGCCGGCTGATCGACTACGACCTGACTTGGCGCGATGACGCCCGCCGCTTCGAGGTCCTGACGCTCCCCTTCCAGGACATCGCCGGTCTGTGCGCGAGCCTCGCGCTCTTCCATGAGCTGGGGCCGGCGGCGGTTGCCGCGCGTGTCGC
>DASSZC010000343.1:0-7226 GCA_035702925.1 Gemmatimonadaceae bacterium
GGTTCCGCAGGGCGGGATCGCGAAGAGCTGGGACGAGGCACTCGAGCTGGTGAAGACCACCAGCTACCCGGCGATCATCCGCCCGTCGTTCACGTTAGGCGGCACCGGCGGCGGCATCGCCTACAACCGCGAGGAGTTCGAGGAGATCGTCAGGCGCGGGCTCGACCTCTCCCCCGTCGGCGAGGTGCTCATCGAGCGCAGCGTCATCGGCTGGAAGGAGTTCGAGCTAGAGGTGATGCGCGACCAGGAGGACAACGTCGTCATCGTCTGCTCGATCGAGAACATCGATCCGATGGGGGTCCACACCGGCGACTCGATCACCGTCGCGCCGGCGATGACCCTCACCGACCGCGAGTACCAGCTGATGCGCGACGCCGCGCTCGCCGTGATCCGGGTCGTCGGCGTCAACGCCGGCGGCTGCAACATCCAGTTCGCGCTCAACCCCGCCGATGGCGAGATGCTCGTCATCGAGATGAACCCGCGCGTCTCGCGCTCCTCCGCGCTCGCCTCGAAGGCGACCGGGTTCCCGATCGCGCGCATCGGCACCAAGCTCGCCGTCGGATATCGGCTCGACGAGATCACCAACGACATCACGAAGACGACGCCGGCATCGTTCGAGCCGGTGCTCGACTACGTCGTCGTCAAGGTCCCGCGCTTCGCCTTCGAGAAGTTCCCGAAGGCGAGCCCGCGCCTGACGACGCAGATGAAGTCCGTTGGCGAGTCGATGGCCATCGGCCGAACCTTCAAGGAAGCGTTCCAGAAGGCGCTCCGCGCCCTCGAGACCGGGCGCCCCGGTTGGGCGGTCGGCTCGCGCCCCGTCGACGACCGCCTGCCAGACGACAGCATCGAGGCGCTGCGTGGGGCGCTCCGCCAACCGACCCCGGAGCGCATCTTCCAGATCAAGCGCGCGATCGAGGCCGGGATCAGTACCGAATCCATCAACGAGATGACCGGGGTCGATCCCTGGTTCCTCGCGCAGATGCGCGAGCTCGTCGCTGCCGAGCGCCGCTACGCGACGCGCGACGAAATCGACGCTGATACGCTGCGGACGATGAAGCGGATGGGGTTCTCCGATCGGCAGCTCGCCGACCTGCGCGACGAGACGGAGGAGCAGGCGCGGGAGCGGCGCTGGGCGTTAGGCGTCCGTCCCGCCTACAAGATGGTGGATACCTGCGCCGGCGAGTTCCCGTCGGCGACGCCCTACCTCTACGGGTCGTACGACGAGGAGAACGAGGCGCCCCGCACCGGCAACCGCTCGATCGTCATCCTCGGCAGCGGGCCGAATCGCATCGGGCAGGGGGTGGAGTTCGACTACTGCTGCGTCCGCGCCGCGCTCGCGCTGCGCGAGCAGGGCTTCGAGACGATCATGATCAACTCGAACCCCGAGACCGTCTCCACCGACTTCGACATCTCCGACAAGCTGTACTTCGAGCCGCTGACCCTCGAGCACGTGCTCGAGATCGTCGACCGCGAGAAGCCGATCGGCGTCATCGTGCAGCTCGGCGGACAGACCCCGCTCAAGCTGACGCGCGGGCTCGAGGCGGCCGGGGTGAAGATCCTCGGCACGTCGCCCGACGCGATCGACATCGCCGAGGACCGCCGCCGCTTCGACAGGATCGCGCGCGAGATCGGCATCGAGCAGCCGGCCAACGGCACCGCCATCAGCCTCGACGAGGCCGTCGTGGTCGCCGAGCGGATCGGCTATCCCGTGCTCGTGCGCCCGTCGTACGTGCTCGGCGGCCGCGCGATGATGATCGTCTACGACGAGCCGCAGCTGCGCGAGTACTTCCAGCACGCCGCGCGCGTCTCCGAGGACAAGCCCGTGCTCATCGACCGCTTCCTCGAGGACGCCTTCGAGGCCGACGTCGACGCGATCTCCGACGGCGTCGATGTCGTGATCGGCGGGGTGATGCAGCACATCGAGGACGCCGGCATTCACTCCGGCGATTCGGCATGTGTCCTTCCCCCGTACCTGATCGGCGAGAAGGACATGGAGACGATGCGCTCGCACACGATCGCGCTGGCGAGGAAGCTCGGTGTCGTCGGGCTGATCAACGTGCAGTACGCGATCAAGGACGGCGTCGTCTACGTGCTCGAGGTCAACCCGCGCGCGAGCCGCACGATCCCCTTCGTCTCGAAGACGATCGGGGTGCCGCTCGCCTCGCTCGCCGCGCGCGTCATGGCCGGCGAGACGCTGGCGCAGGTCGGCCTCTACGAGGAGATCGTCCCCTCGTACGTCGCGGTGAAGGAAGCCGTATTCCCCTTCAACAAGTTCCGCGAGGCGGACCCGATCCTCGGGCCGGAGATGCGGTCGACCGGCGAGGTGATGGGGATCTCCGACTCCTTCGGCAGCGCCTTCGCCAAGGCCCAGATCGCGGCGCAGAACGACCTGCCGCTGCAGGGCACGATCCTCATCACGGTCAACGACCGTGACAAGGCGATGGCGACGCCGATCGCCCGGCGCTTCCACGAGATGGGGTTCCGCATCGTCGCGACGGAGGGGACGGCACGCTTCCTCCGCGCCCGCGGGATCCCGGCGGAGCGCACCTTCAAGGTGCACGAGGGGCGCCCGAACTGCCTCGACATGATCGTCAACGGCCAGGTCCAGCTCCTCGTCAACACGCCGTTAGGCAAGCACGCCCAGCACGACGACTACGCCCTGCGCCAGGGGGCGATCAGCCACCGCGTCGCCTACACGACGACGCTGTCGGCGGCGAGCGCGGCGTGCGACGCGATCCTCTCGCTCCGCTCGCGGAAGACCACGGTGCGGTCGCTCCAGGAGTGGCATGCGATGCTCGCCGAGTCGAGGACCCCGGCCGGCAAGGCGCGATGACGAGTGCGCCTCGCGATTACTTCGTCCATGAGTCCGCGTACGTGGACGAGGGCGCGACGATCGGGAAGGGAACCAAGGTCTGGCACTTCTGCCACGTCATGCCCGGCGCCGTGATCGGCGAGCGGAGCAGCCTTGGCCAGAACGTCGTCGTCATGCCCGGGACGAAGATCGGCGACAACGTGAAGATCCAGAACAACGTGTCGATCTACGAGGGGGTGGAGCTCGAAGACGACGTGTTCTGCGGCCCGTCGATGGTCTTCACGAACGTCACCAACCCGCGCAGCCACGTCTCGCGGAAGAGCGAGTACAAGCGGACCCTCGTCCGGCGCGGCTCGTCGATCGGCGCCAACGCGACGATCGTCTGCGGGGTCACGTTAGGCGAGTACTCGTTCGTCGGCGCGGGGGCCGTCGTCACGACCGACGTCCAGCCCTACGCGATGATGGTCGGCGTCCCCGCGCGTCGCCGCGGCTGGATGTGCCAGTGCGGCGAGCGCCTCCCCGACAGCGGCGCCGGCACCTGCGCCGCCTGCGGCACCAGCTACGAGAAGTCGGAGTCGGGGATCCAACCAATCGCCCCCATCACGCGATGACCGTTGAAACCATCGCCGGCCGCGACGTGCGCGTGGCGCTCGTCGGCTGCGGCCGCATCAGCGGCAATCACTTCGATGCCTTCCGCAAGATCGAGGGGATCCAGCTCGTCGGCGTCTGCGACATCGCCGAGGATCGTGCTCGCGCCGCCGGCGAGGCGCAGGGGGTGCCGTTCTTCACGTCGTACGAGAAGATGCTGCGCGGCGTGGAGTGCGATGCCGTCGTGATCGCGACCCCGTCCGGGCTGCATCCGCAGCACGGGGTCGTCGCCGCGAAGGCGGGGAAGCACGTCATCACCGAGAAGCCGATGGCGATCTCCCTCGGCGCCGCCGACGAGCTGGTGCAGGCCTGCGACAGCGCCGGCGTCAGGCTCTTCGTCGTCAAGCAGAACCGGCTGAACCCCGGGATCCAGCTCCTCAAGCGCGCCCTCGACAAGGGCCGGTTCGGCCGCATCTACCTCGCGAATACCACCGTGCGATGGACGCGGCCGCAGGAGTACTACGACCAGGCGCCATGGCGCGGCACCTGGGAGTTCGACGGCGGCGCCTTCATGAACCAGGCGTCCCACTACGTCGATCTCATCCAGTGGCTGGTCGGACCGGTCGAGAGCGTGATCGCCAAGACCGCGACCCTCGCCCGCCGCATCGAGGCCGAGGACACCGGCGTCGCCGTCCTCAGGTTCCGCAGCGGCGCACTGGGGACGATCGAAGTCACCATGCTCGCCTACCCGAAGAATCTCGAGGGCTCGATCACGATCCTTGGCGAAAAGGGATCGGTGAAGATCGCCGGTACCGCCGTCAACAAGGTCGAGACCTGGCAGTTCTCCGACTACGACGACGACGACAAGCTGATCGAGACGGCGACGACGAACCCGCCTAACGTCTACGGGTTCGGGCACGAGGCGTATTACCGCAACGTCCTCAAGGTGCTCCGCGGCGAGGCTGTCCCCGACACCGACGGTCGCGCCGGGCGAAAGTCGCTCGAGCTGATCCTCGGGATCTACGAGTCGGCGAAGACGGGGCGCGAAGTGCCGCTGCCCCTGCGCGTCACGATCTGACGGCTTAGTTTTCACTATCACTTATCCAGGCAAGACAATGCCAGTCCCTCTTCTGGACCTGAAGGCGCAGCACCAGGCCATCCGCGACGAGATGGTGAAGGCGGTCATCGACGTGGTCGACAGCCAGCTCTTCATCCTCGGCGACAAGGTGAAGGAGCTCGAGTGCGAGGTCGCCGGGCTCTCGCACACGAAGTTCGCCATCGGCTGCGCCAATGGCACCGATGCCATCCTCCTCGCGATGCGCGCGCTCGACATCGGTCGCGGCGACGAGGTAGTCACCACCCCATTCACCTTCTTCGCGACGGCGGGCACGATCCACAACGTCGGCGCGACTCCGGTGTTCGTCGACATCGAGCCGAAGACCTTCAACATCGATCCCGCGGCGATCAAGGCGGGGATCACCAGCAGGACGAAGGCGGTCATCCCCGTCGACCTGTTCGGCGCCATGGCGCCGATCGAGCAGGTCAAGGCGGCCGCGGGCAAGCTCCCGGTGATCGAGGACGCGGCGCAGTCGATCGGCGCGCGGCGCAAGATCGACGGCAAGTGGGTGATGGCCGGAGAGGCCGCGACGATCGGCACCTTCAGCTTCTTCCCGAGCAAGAACCTCGGCGGCTATGGTGACGGCGGGATGATCGTCACCCAGGACCAGGCGATCGCCGAGCGCCTCATGCGCCTGCGCGTGCATGGCGGCGCGAAGCAGTACTTCCACGACGAAGTCGGCTACAACAGCCGGCTCGACGCGCTGCAGGCCGCGGTGCTCAAGACGAAGCTGCCGCATCTCGCCGGCTGGAGCGCGAAGCGCCGCGAACATGCCCGCTTCTACGACGCCGCGTTCAAGGACATCGCCGGGATCACCACACCGTACGTCGACCCGAACAACGAGTCGATCTACAACCAGTACACGATCCGCTCCGATCGCCGCGACGCCCTGCAGGCGTTCCTGAAGGAGCGCGGGATCGGCTCCTCGATCTACTATCCCCTTCCGCTCCACCTCCAGCCCTGCTTCAGCTACCTCGGCTACAGGAAGGGGCAGTGCCCGGTGTCGGAGAAGGCGGCCGAAGAAGTGCTCTCCCTGCCCGTGTTCCCCGAGCTTACGCAGGGGCAGCTCGACGAAGTCGTGAGCGCTGTCCGCGCTTTCCACGGACGCTGAACGTCAGGCAGCGGACACCTCCTTCCACCGAAGCAAACCTGTGAAAGACCAGCTCCTCAAGCGCATCTCCGATCGCTCGGCGACGATAGCGGTCGTCGGCCTCGGATACGTCGGCTTGCCGCTGGCGGTCGAATTCGCGAAAGCGGGATTCACCGTCATCGGCTACGACGTCAGCAAGCGCGTCGTCGACCTCCTGATGAAGGGCGAGTCGCACATCCAGGACGTCCCGGCCAGCGAGATCGCGGCGCTCGTCAAGTCCGGCAAGTTCGTCGCCACCACCGACGAGTCGCGCCTCAAGGAGGCGGACACGATCTCGATCGCGGTGCCGACCCCGCTCGCCAAGACGCGCGATCCCGACATGAGCTACGTCATCGCCGTCGCCGAGGCGGTGCAGCGCCAGGCCCATCCCGGGATGCTCGTCGTCCTCGAGAGCACGACCTACCCGGGCACCACCCGCGAGGTGATGCAGCCCCGCTTCGAATCGTCAGGCCTGACCGTCGGGAAGGACGTCTTCCTCGCCTTCAGCCCCGAGCGCGTCGATCCGGGGAACGAGAAGTGGAACACGAAGAACACGCCGAAGGTCGTCGGCGGCATCACCCCCGCGTGCGTCGAGGTCGCCAAGGCGCTGTACGAGACGTGCATCGACACGATCATCCCCGTCAGCACCCCGGAGGCCGCCGAGCTGGTCAAGCTCCTCGAGAACACCTTTCGCTCGGTGAACATCGGGCTGGTCAACGAGATGGCGATCGTCTGCGACAAGCTCGGTGTCGACGTCTGGGAAGTCATCGACGCGGCGGCGACGAAGCCCTTCGGGTTCATGAAGTTCACCCCGGGTCCCGGGATCGGCGGGCACTGCATCCCCCTCGACCCGCACTATCTCGCCTGGAAGATGCGGACGTTGAACTACCGGACGCGCTTCATCGAGCTGGCGAGTGAGGTGAACAGCGCGATGCCGGAATACGTCGTCGAGAAGATCTCCATCGCCTTGAACGACGACCGGAAGTCGGTGAACGGGAGCCGCATCCTCGTGCTCGGCGTCGCCTACAAGCGGGACATCGACGACATGCGCGAGAGCCCGGCGCTCGACGTCATTCGCCTGCTCGAGGAACGCGGGGCGAAGGTCGACTACCACGATCCCCACGTGCCGAGCTATCGCGAGGACGGGCACAGCCGCACCGGTGTCGAGCTCACCGACGAGGCGCTGTCGAGCGCCGATGCGGTCGTCATCGTCACCGACCATCGGGCCGTCGATTACAAGCGCGTCGTCGCGAAGTCGAAGGTCGTCGTCGACACGCGCAACGCGCTGGCCAGGCTGGCGCCGGGGAAGGCGCGCGTCGTCAGCCTCACCAAGCGTTAGGCGGCGCCCGCGGATGGCGACAGAGGGGAGGACACGATGGTGTCCTCCCCTCTGTCTTTGCAACTCCCGGCGCGCGGGAGGTCAGTAGATGAACAGTCCCGCGATCGCGAGCACCGTCGCCGTGTCGAGGGGCTCGTCGAACGCCTCGGTTGCGGCATTCGCGCCGGCGACGCCGGCGAGCGTCGACACGTTCACTCCGGCCTGTGTCACGTTGTCCTCGGCCGGGTAGTCGGCGGCCGGG
>DASSZC010000075.1:0-3233 GCA_035702925.1 Gemmatimonadaceae bacterium
CTCGCTCGAGACCTATCGCGAGCTGCTCAGCAGCACCCTCGACAGCTACCTGTCGCAGGTGTCGAACCGGCTCGGCAAGATCACGCTCGGGCTCTCGGTCGTGGCGACGATGAGCATTCCATTCGTCGTGATCAGCGGGATGTGGGGGATGAACTTCGAGCACATCCCGCTCTCGGGAGTGCACAACGGCTTCTGGTGGATGCTCGCCCTGCAGCTCGGACTTGGCGTCGCGCTCGTGCTCGGGCTGCGCAAATGGAGATTGATGTGAACGAAGGCCTGGTGCTCTACGGGATAGCGCTGCTCGACGGCGTCGACACGGCGTCGCTCGCGGCCGACACCTCGGTGGTCCCGGTGCGCGATCTCGGGGCAGTGGCGGCTCCGGCGCCCTATCAGCGGCAGAACCCCGATGAGCGTGACCTCGAGCGCCATGCGGCAGTCCTCAGTACGGTGGCGGAGCGCTTTGCGGTCGCCCCGGCGCCGGTGGGAACGGTGTTCCGCGATCGGGCGGCGCTGGTCCGCTGGATGGAGCTGCATTACCACGCCCTGCACGAGACGCTCGCCTATCTCGACGGGCGGACGGTGGCGCGCGTCCACATCGTGAAGCGCGATCCGGCGAGCACGATCGAAGGGGCCGCGCTCGCGGCGCGCGCGGCCGACGTGCTGAAGAACCTGCGGGCGCAGGCGGCGGCGATGGTGCCGCTCAAGACGGAGCAGCTGACGGGGATCGTCCTCAGCGGGGCGTTCCTCGTCGAGCGGGACAAGTGGGGCGCGTTCACCAGCGCCGTCGGCGGTGCCGGCGCGGCCCACACCGATCTCGACATACGCATGACGGGGCCCTGGCCCCCGTACGATTTCGTGAGGCTGGACCTCGGAGGCTAGCACGCGTGTTCTGCCCGGACTGTGGGACGTGGAATCGAGCGAGTGCGGCGCGCTGTACGCGCTGTGACGAAGCGCTCCCAGAGATCTCGGGCTCCCCGACCGAGAAGCCCGACGCCGAGCTGACGCAGCTCCGCGCCAACACGGGCGGCCGCTATCGCGTGCATCGCCGGCTGGGCAGTGGCGGGATGGCCCACGTCTACTACGCCGAGCATTCGATGCTCGAGCGCCCCGTCGTCCTCAAGGTCCTGCACTCGCATCTCGCCCGCGACGAGGAGATGCGCGAGCGCTTCCGCCGTGAGGCGGAGGCGGCATGCCGCCTCTCGCATCCGCACATCTGCTCGATGCTCGACTACGGCGACGTCGACGGCTCGGTCTTCCTCGTCATGCCGTACTTCGGGGGCGGATCGCTCGCCGACATGATCGGGCGTGAGCGGACGATGAGCGGGCCGGAAGCGGCGTCGGTCGCGGCGCAGGTCGCCTGCGCGCTCGACTACGCGCACCGCCGCGGTGTCGTCCATCGCGACGTGAAGCCCGACAACATCCTCTTCGACGAGGATCGCAACGCGGTGATCACCGACTTCGGGATCGCGACCGCGCGCTTCCACAGCAAGCTGACCGGAACGGGGCGGGCGATGGGGACGCCGCACTACATGTCCCCCGAGCAGGCGATGGGGAAGATGGTCGACGGGCGCAGTGACCTGTACGCGGTCGGCGTCATGCTCTACGAGATGGTGCTCGGCTTCCCCCCATTCGACGGCGCGGACTCGTACTCGGTGGGCTACAAGCACGTGCACGAGCAGCCGGTGTCCCCCGAGGTGGTGGACTCGCGGACACCCCCCGCGCTCGCCGAGATCACGATGAGGTGCCTGCAGAAGCATCCCGGCGACCGCTTCCAGCGCGGACAGGAGCTCGCCGACGCGCTGATCGCCTATCTTAACGTGTCGGCGGACGGCTCCGCCGAGCATCGAGCAGCCTGGCTCGCCCGACGACCTGGACTCGCCCCAACGAAAGTATGAAGCTCTCGCACGAGATCGTCACCGTACAGACCACGCACCCGTTCATCATCGCACGCGGCGGGCAGAGCGAATACAAGACGGTCTGGGTGAAGGTCTCGGACGGGGACGGGCAGGAAGGGTGGGGCGAGGCGGCGCCGAGCCGCTTCTACGGCGAGACGCCGGAGACGGTGATCGCCGCGTTAGGCAGGATCGCCCCGGCGATCGAGGGGAGGAGCGCCTGGTCGCTCGAGGCGATCGAGGCGGAGATGAACAAGGCGATCGGCCGCAACGGCTCGGCGAAGAGCGCGGTGAGCGCCGCGCTGCACGATCTCGCGGCGAAGCGCCTCGGCGTCCCGCTCTGGAAGATGTGGGGGCTCGACCCCGCCGCCGCGCCGCCGTCGAGCTTCACGATCGCGATCGCCCCCGACGACGCGACGTTGCGCACGCGGGTCGAGGACGCGCGGCAGTATCCGATCCTCAAGGTGAAGCTCGGCACCGACCGCGACGCGCAGATCATCCGCACCGTCAGGCTGGCGGCGCCGGACAAGATCATCCGCGTCGACGCCAACGCCGCCTGGACGCCGAAGCACGCGCTGCGGATGATCGAGCTGTGCCTCGACTACGGCGTCGAGTTCGTCGAGCAGCCGCTGCCGCCGCACGATATCGACGGACTGCGCTTCGTGCGCGACCGCTCGCCGCTCCCGATCGTCGCCGACGAGAGCTGCGTCGTGGCGACCGACGTCGCGAAGCTGGTCGGGGTCGTCGACGGGATCAACATCAAGCTCTCGAAGTGCGGCGGTCTGCGCGAGGCGCTGAGGATGATCGCCACCGCCCGCGCCCACGGGATGCTGGTGATGTGCGGCTGCATGATCGAGACGACGTTAGGCATCGCCGCCGCCGCCCACTTCGCGCCCCTGCTCGACTGCGCCGACCTCGACGGCGCTGCGCTGCTGAAGGACGACCCGTTCACCGGCGTCTCGATCGCCGGCGGACGCGTAGCGTTAGGCGAGGCGCCGGGGCTGGGGGTGGCGAAGCGGACGCCAACCGTGAGCCGTTAGCATTAGCCGTTGGCGTCGCGCGACGGCGGTTCTTGATTTGGTGGTTCGCACGGGGGCTGTTTGCTGATCGGTTCCGCTGGGCCGGTGGCCGGGAGGCCGCGGCCCAGAGGAACCGATCAGCAACAGCCGCTCTCCGGATCGCAACCGCTCCCGCCCGAGCACGCCACGCGGTAGCCTTCACGGATGTTCGTGGACGTCGCCCTCCCCCTCCCGCTCTTTCAGACCTTCACCTACCGGGTGGACGGGCAGTCGCGCAATCCGGTTGTCGCCGGATCGCGCGTCGTGGTCCCGCTGCGGAACA
>DASSZC010000335.1:0-2646 GCA_035702925.1 Gemmatimonadaceae bacterium
CTGTTTCGACAACTCGCGTCGTTTCGTGCCCGACTCCCGCTGTTTCGACAACTCGCGTCGTTTCGTGCCCGACTCCCGCTGTTTCGACAACTCGCGTCGTTTCGTGCCCGACTCCCGCTGTCTCGCAGCGCCCACCTCCCCGATTTCAGTTACATTCCCCGTGTGACCACTCGCATCTACACCAGGACCGGTGACACCGGCGACACCGCCCTCTTCGGCGGCGGCCGCGTCCCGAAGGACGACGCCCGGGTCGACGCCTACGGCGACGTCGACGAGCTCAACGCGACGTTAGGGCTCGCGCGCTCGATCGAGATGATGCCGCGGATCGACGAGGTGCTCGCGCCGGTGCAGCGCGACCTGTTCGCGATCGGCGCCCTCCTCGCGACCCCCGACCGCGACAAGATGCAGCAGCAGCTCGCCAAGGCGCGCATCGACGAGGGGCGCATCGCCCAGCTCGAGCGGGCGATCGACGAGGGGGAGAGCGAGCTCGAACCCCTCAAGGCGTTCATCCTTCCCGGCGGCACCCCGAAGTCGGCGGCTTTGCACGTCGCGCGCACCGTCTGCCGGCGCGCCGAGCGCCGCGTCGTGCACGTGGCGCGCGACATCCCGATCCCGCCGATGGTGATCGTCTACCTGAACCGCCTCTCCGACCTGCTCTTCGTCCTCGCCCGCGTCGCCAACAAGCGGGCCGGCGCCGGCGAGGTCACCTGGTGATGGCGCTGTCGTGATGGCGCGCGGCGCGGAAGCCGCGCGTGAGCGCGCAGCCGCCCGCGTCGTCGCGCTCCCCGGCTACGAAGTCATCGTCGCCCCCGGGGCGCTCGACGATGCCGGGGCGATCATCACCCGCGCCGCCCCGGCGCACCACTACGCGGTGGTCAGCGACCCCAACGTCGCGCCGCTCTACGTCGAGCGGGTTCGCGCCTCGCTCGCCGGCGCCGCGCCCGGGGCGACGATGTCTCTCCTCCTCGTTCCTCCCGGCGAGGAGCACAAGACCCGCGAGCTCTGGGCGCACCTCACCGACGAGCTGCTCGCCAGCGGCGCCGGCCGCGATACCACGATCGTAGCGTTAGGCGGCGGAGTCGTCGGCGACCTCGCCGGCTTCGTCGCCGCGACCTACATGCGCGGGATCCCGGTCGTCCAGCTGCCGACGACGCTCCTCGCGATGGTCGACGCATCGGTCGGGGGAAAGACCGGGGTCGACACCCCCGCCGGCAAGAACCTCGTCGGCGCCTTTCATCCCCCGGCGGCGGTGATCGCCGACCCGGACACCCTCGCCTCCCTCCCCGCTCCCGAGCTCCGCTCGGGGAGCGCCGAGATGATCAAGCACGGCGTCGTCGCCGACGCGCGCTACTTCGACCAGGTCGCGGCGATTCTCCCCAGCCTCGCCGCCGACGACACCGGAATCCCGAGCGAGCTCACCGCCCTCATCGCCCGCAGCGTCGAGATCAAGGCCGCGGTCGTCGCCGACGACGAGCGCGAGCGCGGCCGCCGCAAGATCCTCAACTTCGGCCACACCCTCGGCCACGCGATCGAGACCGTGAGTGGATACCGGCTGCTGCATGGCGAGGCCGTCGCGATCGGGATGGCGCTCGAGAGCGAGATCGCCGAGCGGATCGGGGTCGCCGAAGCGGGGACCGCGATGCGCGTCCGGGCGGCGCTCACCGCCGGCGGGCTTCCGGTGGTCGTGCCGTTAGGCATCGACCCCGCTGAGATCCTCGCCGCGACCCGCAGCGACAAGAAGGCGCGCGGGGGCCGCGTCGAGTATGCCCTCCCGGCGGCGGTCGGCAGGATGGCCGGCGCCGAAAGAGGGTGGGGGCTCCCGGTGGAGGACGTCGTCGTCCTCGGTGTCCTCGACTGAGTTGCGGGCACGCTGGGCGATCGAGCGGTGCTTTCCCGTGACCCCGGCCCCGCTCCGGACGTCGCTAGGGTGATGCGATACCTCCGGACTCGCCGCGCCCTCCACCGGCTGCGCTCGATCGGCTGGGCGACTCCGCGCACGATGGTGGTCGCCGGCGCGCTGATCATCAGCGCGCTCGCGACGTTCGCCGCCCTCAGCCGCGCCGCCGCCTCGCCCCAGCGCGAGCCGCTGCGGCTTCCCGGCATCATCGTCGAGGGCGAGCACATGCTCCCCGGGCTCGTCGTCAGCAAGCCGGCGACTCCGGCGCGCCGCACCGCCTTCACCCGGGCACGCGATGGCGAGGCGATCCCCGTCGAGATCACCGCCTACTGCCTGAGCGGCACGACCCGCCGCGGGCGCTGGGTGCGCCCGGGGATCATCGCCGCCGACCCGAGGGTCTTCCCCCTCAGCCGCTACGTCGAGCTGTTCGAGGGCGACAACTACCTCGGCCGCTTCCTCGTCGACGACACGGGGCTGCTCATCAAGGGCCAGCACATCGACATGTGGGTCCCTACCTGCCGCGAAGC
The DNA here is from genome assembly GCA_035702925.1 of Gemmatimonadaceae bacterium. GTDB lineage: Bacteria > Gemmatimonadota > Gemmatimonadetes > Gemmatimonadales > Gemmatimonadaceae > JABFXC01. The sequence goes on from DASSZC010000335.1 coordinate 2,425, forward strand.
GCGGCTCTTCGGCCGCGTGCAGGGAACCGCGGTGCTCGTCCCGCGGAAGAAGCACCGCCGTTAGGCGGCCAGCTGTCGCCAGGCAGCTCCCCCGCGGGCAGGCGACGTCGACGCGCAGCGAGAAGCAGCGCGGCCGCGGTCGCTCCCCAGATCCAGGCGAGCCAGGACAGCCGCTCGAGAATCGAGAGACGGGTGACGATGCTCCACGCGATGAGCGCCGGG
>DASSZC010000215.1:0-4826 GCA_035702925.1 Gemmatimonadaceae bacterium
ACGAACGCCTTGAGACGGATCACCGCGGGGCGCGGGAGCGTCAGGCGCTCGGAGTGAACCGAGCGTCCGCTATCCGCTTCCACGATCTCGGCCTTGCCATCGATGACGAGGCGAAGGGCGCGGCGGAGCGGAACCATCGTAAGGGGTTCGAACGACGCGTTCAGTGCGAGACAACCGACGATCACGAACGAGCCTCCCTGTGCGGCGTGAGGTGGAGCAGGTCCCGCTGGTTGCGGGGCGCTCCCTCCTGTCATTCCGACGACTGCGGGCATCGCCGAGTTACGCGGCGGCCTTCCTGCTGGCGAAGCTACGAGAGCGCCTAACCTGTAACAAGACGCCCGGCTCTACGGTGCCCGGGCGTCTCATGAGGGCGTCGCTTCGCAAGGCGCCCCTTCAGCGTGCGGCGCCGGCTGTCGCCGGCACCGCCGTGAGCCACCCGTACTGATCGGGATACTTCCCCGTTGCTATCCCCAGGTAGCGGTCCTGCACCGCGAGGGTGACGGGTCCCGGCTTCCCTTCCCCGACGACGATGCGATCCACCGAGCGGATCGGCGTGATCTCGGCCGCCGTGCCGGTGAAGAACAGCTCATCGGCGATGTAGAGCATCTCGCGCGGGAGCACCTGCTCGCGGAGCTCGAGACCGAGATCCTGCGCGATCTGCTTCACGGAGTCGCGAGTCACGCCGTTGAGGATTCCCGACGCGAGGGGCGACGTGTAGAGGATGTTGTCGCGAACGAGGGACAGGTTCTCGCCGCTCCCCTCGGAAACGTACCCGAAGCTGTCGAGCATGATCCCCTCGACGTAGTCGTCCTGCCGGGCTTCGAGCTTGGAGAGCTGCGAATTCAGGTAGTTGCCGCCGGCCTTCGCCAGCGCGGGGAAGGTGTCGGGCGCGGCGCGCCGCCAGCTCGAGACGCGAACGTCGACGCCGCTGGCGAGCGCATCGTGACCGAGATACGCGCCCATCTTCCAGGCGATGATGAAAGTCTCGATCGCCGCGTTCGGGGCGAACACTCCCATCTGCTCGCCGGTGCGGGCGACGACGGGGCGGAGGTAGCACGCCTCGAGCTCGTTCGCGGCGACGAGATCGACGGTCGCCTGGATGAGATCATCGACGCTGTAGTCGATGGCGAACCGGTAGATCTTGCAGGAGTCGAGCAGCCGCCGCATGTGGTCGCGGAGACGGAAGACGGCGGGCCCCTTCGGGGTCGCGTAGCAGCGGATCCCCTCGAAGACGCTCGATCCGTAATGAACGACGTGACTCATCACGTGGATGGTCGCGTCTTCCCAGGCGACGAGCTGTCCGTCGCGCCATATCCTGTGCGTACGTCCTGAAGGGGCGGTTGCCATGGGCTAAAGCTAACGAGCGCGGCCGCCATGCACGAGTGGATCGAAGAGCTCCTCCTCGCGGACCCCCGCTCGCGCGGCGACCTCCCGGGGCCAGGAGATCTGGCCGACCTGCTCCGCGGTGTGCCCGTCGGAGCCGAGGGAGATGCGGACCCCGGCGGCGACGGCGCGGCGAACGAAGCGCTCGTGGGGGCGATAGCGGTTCGAGATCTCGAAGGCGATGCCGGCCTTCGCGAGCGCGGCGACGGCGCGCTCCTCGCGCTCCTCCGTCCAGAGCTCCTCGAGCGGCAGCTTGCGAAGCTTCATCGGGAGCAGCGTCGGATGGGCGAGGATGTCGACCGGCATCTCCTCGGCGAACGCCTCGACGTTGTCGACGTGGGCGTCCATGTAGCGCTGCGGGTCGAGCCCGGCGGGCCACGGACTGTAAAACGCGTGCATCACCGCACCGTCAGGCAGGAAGATCGCGTGCAGGCTGCCGATGCGGTGGGTGAAGCGGGACGCCAGCTCGTCGGGGAGGTAGCGCCAGAGCGAGTCGTGCCAGCAGAACTCCCCGCCTCGCAGGACGTCATGGCGTTCGAGCTCGTCGAGGTAGACCCGAACATCATCGACGGTGTGCAGCGCGCCGCGGACGTCCCCGGAGCAGTGATCGGCGACCGACGGCCGGACTCCGCGAGCGCTGACCTGCGCGATCAGCTGCTCGACTGAAAGAATCCCGTCGGAGAAAGTCGTGTGTGCGTGAGTGTCTACCACCATGCGAGCTTGTGACACTGCGACGAGGGATGAGAGAACGGCGGGAAGCGCGACGGCGACAGCGTCAGGGCTTCTGGCCGGCGAAGGGGTTGAGGCTGTCGGGGATCGGCTTCGGGCGCGGCGTCGCGGGTTGCGCGGGACGCGAAGCCTGCGGGATCGGCGCCGAGCCCGGGGTTATGCGCGAGCTCCGCGAGGTGTCGTACGTCTGCTGCGGCATCGCGCCGGTCGAGTCGAGGACGCCGGTGAAGGGAGAGTGCACCGGGCACTCCTCGATCGGCTCGGTGCCGGGGATGTAGTACTCGGTGCCGACGAGGTCCGCGGGGCAGAACGGGTTCTTCAGCTTCGCGGTGCTGCGGTCGATCTCGCGGATGACGATTCCCTCGGGACGCGGCCAGTCGGGAGGGGTCGGCTTCCGTGAATAGACTTCCTTCATGAAGGCGGTCCACGCCGGCGCGGCGAGGACGCCTCCCTGCGCGTTCGACTTGATCTTCTGCGGGCGGTCGAGCCCCATCCAGAGGCCGGCGACGAGGTCGGCGGTGAAGCCGATGTACCACACGTCGGTACCGTCGTTGGTGGTTCCGGTCTTTCCCCCCGACGGGATGCGGAAGCCCGCGCCCCACACCGAGCCGTACGCGGTGCCGTGCTGGACGACATCCTTCAGCATGTCGACCATCAGCCACGCCTCGTCCTGGGACAACACCTGCGAGCGGACGGGCTGCGGCTCCCAGAGGATGTCGCCCTTCGCGTTCTCGACGCGGAGGATGCCGATCGGCGCGGCGCGCGTGCCTAACGTCGAGAAGGCGGAATAGGCGGCGACCATCTCGATCGGGTAGACGTCGGCGGAGCCGATGTGGATCGAGGGATAGGGCGGGATGTCGGTGGACAGTCCGAAGCGGTGCGCCATGTCGATGACCGCGCTCTCCCCGAGCTCGATCCCGAGGTTGATCGTCGGGATGTTGCGCGAGAGCATGAGCGCGCGCCGCATCGGGATCGGGCCCTCGAACTTCAGGTCGTAGTTCTGCGGGGTCCAGCTCTGGCCATTGCCGAGGTCGCGCACGATCGGCGAGTCGTCGAGGATGTACGACGCGGGGCGGCCATTCTGGATCGCAGTCGAGTAGACGACCGGCTTGAACGTCGATCCCGGCTGGCGCAGCGCCTGGGTCGCGCGGTTGAACTTGGAGTCGTCGAAGTCGCGTCCGCCAATCAGCGCGCGCACGGCGCCGGTGCGCGGATCCATCGCGATGAAGGCGTCCTGGAGATACGGCGAGTTCGGACCGTTGTCCTCACCGCCGGCGGCGCGGGCGACGTACTGCTCGTAGGTCGTGTGGTTGTACCTGCCGTACTCACCACCCTCGATGCGCCGGAGCTGGCTCTCCATCGCGCGCTCCGCGGCGGACTGCATGTCGATGTCGAGCGTCGTGTACACTCGCAGCCCCTGCTCGTAGAGCTGCTGGCCGAACTGCGTATCGAGCTGGCGGCGCACCCACTCGACGAAGTAGGGGGCGACTTCCCCGGAGACAGTCTTGCCACCGAGCTTGAGGGGGAAGGCGCGAGCGAGGCGGGCGTCTTCCGCCGAGATCGCGCCCTCGTGGCGCAGCAGCTCGACGATCGTGTTGCGCCGGGTGACGGCGCGATCGGGGAAGCGCCGCGGGTTGTAGCGCTCCGGCGCCTTCGGCAGCGCGGCGAGGGTCGCCGCCTCGGCGAGGTTGAGATCGCGAACCGACTTCCCGAAGTAGCGCTGCGACGCGGTCTCGACGCCGTAGGCGCCGTTGCCGAGATAGATCTGGTTGAGGTACAGCTCGAGGATCTTGTCCTTGCTGTACTTCGCCTCGATCGCGCGGGCGACCTTCGCTTCCTTGAGCTTGCGGACGAGGGTCTTCTCGCGCGAGATGCGCTCGGGGAAGACGTTGCGCGCGAGCTGCATCGTGAGGGTCGAGAAACCCTGGCCGTACCCCCCGGAGCGAAGGTTGTGGAGGCCGGCGCCGAAGACGCGGATCCAGTCGATCCCCGCGTGCTGGTAGAAGCGCTTGTCCTCGGTGATCTGGAACGCCTGGCGGACGACGACGGGAATGTCGCGGAGCGGGACGAGGGTGCGGCGCTCGAGCCCGATCTCGGCGATGAAGCGGCCGTCCGCGGCGTAGAGCTTCGACGTCTGGCGCGGGGTGTAGTCCTCGAGGATGTCGATCGAGGGACACTCGTCACCACGACAGACCATGGCCCAGCCGGCGTAGGCCAGGCCGAGGCCGAAGGTGACGAAGAATGTCGCGAGGACGAGCACCGAGCGCACGAGGCGCGGGTGGCGTCGTCGAAAATCCCGGAAGAATGCCACGGCAGCAGTCAGGGTGGTCGAGACGAGAAACTAACCCGGGGGCGGGGCGGACGCAGCCATCCGCCGCGACACGGCGAACTCGTCCCCTCACATTCCACCCCGCGCAGTCTATTTTTGTGCCATGGGCCAATCACTTTCGCTTCTCGACGAGCTCTCCTGGCGCGGACTGCTCTACCAGCACACTGAAGGGATCGGCGAGTGGCTCGCCACGCCGCGCGGGATCTACGCGGGATTCGATCCGACCGCGAGCAGCCTGCACGTAGGTCACCTTCTTCCGGTGATGGGACTCGTGCACGCCCAGCGCGCAGGACACCGCGCGGTCGCGCTCGTCGGCGGGGGGACGGGGCTGATCGGCGACCCGGGAGGAAAGAAGGCGGAGCGTCCGCTGTCGAGCGTCGACCAG
>DASSZC010000340.1:0-4665 GCA_035702925.1 Gemmatimonadaceae bacterium
GACGTCGAACTCCGCCGAGCGTGCGAGCGCGAGTCCATCCGAGCGCTGCGCCTCCTCCGGCGCGATGCCGAGCTCGCGCTTGAGCGCGTAGCCGAGCAGCTCGCGCGACATGTCCGCGGTGTCGCGCAGGAACGCATCGCATTGCGCCGCGAGTGCGCGCAGCGGGAGCGCCGACAGCTGTTCGATCGCGTCGATGTACGACGGCGCGACATCGAGCTTGGCGACGACCTCGCGCTCGCGCTCAAACCGCTCGCGCCTGATCGGTGCCAGCTCGCGCGCGACCAGGGTCCCGCGCGCGCGGTCGAGCTCCAGACGTTCGCGGCGATCGGTCGCGTTCGCGATCGCGATCGCCGCGCGCTGGTACGGCAGCCGTCGCCCGTCGCCAAGGGTCAGCACGGCGGACGCCTCCCACGCCAGCTCGCGCTCCTCGAGCTCGGCGGTCACGCGCGATGCTTGCGCTTCGAGCTGCCAATCGAGTAGCGAGCGCGCCGATCGCTGCTCCTCGCTCCCTGGATCCGCCGAGGCATACGCCTCGCGCGCCGCGGCGAGCGAGTCGTCGCTCAGTGCTTCCGCGTGCTTCGCGTAGATCCCGCGAAGGTCGATCTCGTTCGCGTACCCCGCCCCGACCATCCACTGCGCGCGCGACAGCTCCTGCATGAACGGCTCGCCGAGCCGCCGGAGCCGCACCAGCGCATCACTCACGCGCCAGTCGCTCGAAGAGGAACCCGGCGAGCTTGTCGGCGGAGACGCGATCCTGCTTCAGGGTGTCGCGGTCGCGGATGGTGACCGTTCCATCGTTGGTCGAATCGGTATCGACGGTGATGCAGAACGGAGTGCCGACTTCGTCCTGGCGGCGATAGCGCTTGCCGATGCTCCCCGTCTCGTCGTAGTCGACAGGGAACTTCGCGCGGAGGTCAGTCTCGATGCGCCGCGCCATCTCCGGCTGGCCGTCCTTCTTGGTCAGCGGGAAGATCGCGGCCTTGATCGGCGCGATCGACGGATGAATGCCGAGGACGACGCGCCCCTCGCTCTCCCCCTCGACGCTCTCCTCGCGGTAGCCGTTCACCAGCACCGCCAGCGTCGTCCGGTCGCAGCCCACCGACGTCTCGATGACGTAGGGGAGGAAGCGCTCGTTGTTCGGCTGGTCGAAGTACTCGAGCTTCTTCCCCGAGAACGTCTGGTGCTGGGTGAGGTCGAAGTCGCCGCGGTTGTGGACCCCCTCGATCTCCTGGAAGCCTAACGTTCCGCCGAAGTCGAACTGCACGTCGAAGGCGGCGCGGGCGTAGTGCGCCAGCTCTTCCTTCGTGTGCTGGTGGAACTCGAGCCGGTCGGCGGCGAGGCCCAGCGACTGGTGCCACTTCATCCGCTCCGCCTTCCAGTACTCGAACCACTGCATGTCCGAGCCCGGCTTGACGAAGAACTGCATCTCCATCTGCTCGAACTCGCGCGTGCGGAAGATGAAGTTGCCGGGGGTGATCTCGTTGCGGAACGCCTTCCCGATCTGCGCGATCCCGAACGGGACCTTCTGCCGCGTGCTCTGCTGGACGTTGAGGAAGTTGACGTAGATCCCCTGCGCCGTCTCGGGCCGCAGGTAGATCACCGACGCGCTCTCCTCGACCGGCCCCATGAAGGTCTTGAACATGAGGTTGAACAGCCGCGGCGCCGACAGCGTCCCCTTGTTGCCGCAGGCGGGACAGGTCACGTCCGGGGTGCCCGGCGTTCCCTTGATCTTCGGGTCGTCAGCGCGAAAGCGCTTCTTGCACTGCTTGCAATCGACGAGCGGATCGGTGAAGCCGGCGACGTGGCCACTCGCCTCCCAGACGCGCGGATGCATCAGGATCGCCGCGTCGAGCCCCTCGATGTCGTCGCGCGAGCGGACCATCGAGTTCCACCAGCGGTCCTTGATGTTCCGCTTCAGCTCCACGCCTAACGGCCCGTAGTCCCAGACCGACCCCGTGCCGCCGTAGATCTCCGAGGACTGGAAGATGTACCCACGCCGCTTGGCGAGCGATACGAGCTTGTCCATCACGTCAGGGTACTTCTGTTGCTCTGGCATGTTCTTGCGGGTAGGGAGCAGTGTTGGGCGTCCATCCAATCTACTGCCATGAGGCGGAACTACACGGCCATGAGGCGACTCGGCAGGCTGCCCTGCCACATGGCATGCTGCAGGGACATGAGACACCGGGCACGAGGCAGGACCCACGGCCAGGGGCTCAGAACCGCGGTGTCGATCTCTCCTCTCTCATCTCTTGATCGGCGTCTCTCTCGTCTCTCGTCGCAGTGTCATAGCGAGTCTGGCGACTATGAGCTCCCCGTGCCCCCGGCCATTCTCGATGAACGTCTTGTTCGCGTCGTAGCCTGACGCGAGGACGCCGGCGATGTAGACGCCGGGCACCGAGGTTTCCATCGTCGATGGATCGTGCGCGGGAATCCCCGTCTCCGGATCGAGTGGGACGCCCAGCTGCTCGAGCAGCGCCGTCTCCGGCATGTAGCCGATCATCGTGTACACCCGCTCGGCGGGGATCCTCCTTTCGCCGAAAGGACCGGTCACGACCACCGCATGCGGCTCGATCGCCGACACGCGGGCGTCCCACTGTGCCTTGATGCTCCCCTCGGCGACGCGGGCGGTGATGTCGGGGAGGACCCACGGCTTGATGTTGCGGTCGAAGGTCGGGCCGAAGTGCACCATCGTCACCCGCGCGCCGGCGCGATAGAGCTCCATCGTCGCCTCGACCGCCGAGTTGCCGCCCCCGACGACGACGACGTCGCGATCGAAGTCGTCGTGTCCCTCGCGGAAGCGGTGGGTGACGTGCGCGAGCTCCTCGCCGGGGACACCGAGCCGGTTCGGCCGGCCGAAGTAGCCGGTCGCGATGACCACCGCGCGGGCCGCCGTCAGGCGGGGCTCACCTGCCTGCGTGCGCGAGTGAACGAGGAACCGCCGATCGCCGGCGCGGTGCGCGTCGATGCGCTCGACAGGCTCGTACTGCCTGACGTTCAGGCCGAAGTGCCTGACGAGAGCCCGGTAGTAGGCGAGCGCGTCGCGCCGCGTCGGCTTGTCGCTGGCGACGACGAAGGGGACGTCCCCGATCGACAGCCGCTCGGCGGTCGAAAAGAAGGTCATGTACGTCGGGTAGCCGGCGATCCCGCTGACCACGCACGTCCGGTCGAAGATGACGGATGACAGCCCAGCCTTCGACGCGGCGATGCCGGCGGCCAGCCCGCACGGGCCGGCGCCGACGATGGCCAGGTCGACCGTCTCCGACATCCCGCTCAGACGTGCTCGTGCAGGCCGATGATCTGGTCGCGCCGCGTCCCGACACTGACGTAGGTGATCGGCGTCTCGCAGAGCTCCTCGATCCGGTCGAGGTAGGCGCGTGCCGCCGCGGGCAGGGCGTCCAGCGTCCGGGCTTCGTGCGTCGGCGTCTTCCACCCGGGCATCCACTCGTAGCGCGGAACGAGCTTCTCGAGCGCGGCGATGTCGCCGGGAAACTCGGTGTGCAGCTCGCCGTCGACGTCGTAGCCGGTGCAGATCGCCAGCTGGTCGAGGGTATCGAGCACGTCCAGCTTCGTCACCGCGAGCCCGGTCAGCCCGTTCACCCGCGCCGCGTAGCGCACGACCACCGCGTCGAACCAGCCGCACCGCCGCGGGCGCCCGGTGGTCGCCCCGAACTCGTTGCCGAGCCGGCGAACCTCCTCGCCTAACGCTCCCTCGATCTCGGTCGGCAGCGGCCCGTTGCCGACGCGGGTGGTGTACGCCTTGACGACCCCGAGCACCGCGTCGATCGACATCGGTGCGATCCCGACGCCAACGGCGGCCCCGCCGGAGGTCGTGTTGCTCGACGTCACGAACGGGTAGGTCCCGTGATCGACGTCGAGAAGCGAGCCCTGCGCGCCCTCGAGGAGGATCGCCGCCCCCTGCTTCTGCGCGCGATAGACCATGAGGCCGACGTCTTCCGAGAGCCCGAGCAACCGTGGCGCGAGTCGCGCGAGCAGCTCGAGGGTCTCGTCGATGCTCACGCGCTTCTTGCTCCCCGAGTGCGAGAGCCGCGCGTTCGCATGCTCGACCCCGCGCTCGACGAGCTGCCGGAGCCGATCGGGATGGCGCAGGTCGAGCACGCGCACCCCGCGCCGCGCCGCCTTGTCCTCGTACGCCGGGCCGATCCCGCGCCCCGTCGTCCCGATCGCCTTGCTCGCCGAGCTCTCACCATCGAGCAGCTTGTGATACGGCATCACGAGATGCGCACGATCGCTGACGTAGAGGCGCCCCTCGACGTCGACGTCGTCCTCGACCAGCTCGTCGATCTCGATCGCCAGGGTGTCCGGGTCGAGCACGACGCCGTTGCCGATCGCGCAGCGCACACCCGGGTGGAGGATCCCGCTCGGGATCTGGTGGAGGACGAAGCTCTTGTCGCCGATGTGGACGGTGTGGCCGGCGTTCGCGCCGCCCTGGTAGCGCACGACCCAGTCCGCACGCTCGGCCATCACGTCGACGAGCTTGCCCTTCCCTTCGTCGCCCCACTGCGCGCCGACGACGACGACGGTGCGGTTATCGCTATCGAACATTTTTCTCCAGGACCACGCGCCGCTGGATTGCGGTGCGGAGCCGATGAACCACGGTGATCGAAAGGCGGAAAAAACAAACGCCCCGGGGTGGCGGGGCGTTGT
>DASSZC010000023.1:0-3082 GCA_035702925.1 Gemmatimonadaceae bacterium
GCCGCGCTGATCCTCGGCGCGCTCGCCGGCGACACACTCGCCGCGCGCGCCACCGTCGACAGCGTCGAGCGCACCCTGACGCGCATTCGAGCGGCGACCGCGTCGCTGCCGCATCCGCGAGTGCTCTGGTACCTGTGGGACAACCCGGTGCTCGTGCTCGGGAACGGGAGCTACCAGAGCGAGCTGCTGGCGATCGCCGGGGGCGCGAACGTCTACGCCGATCGCGCCGAGCCGGCGGCGCAGGTGTCGCTCGAGGACGTGCTGCGCCGCGACCCCGAGGTGATCTTCGTCGACCCCGGGAAGTCGCGGTCCCTTCGCGACAGCCCGCGCTGGCGGAGCGTCGCCGCGGTCCGTGCCGGCCGGCTCTTCGAGGTCGACGACGCGCTGCTCAACCGCCCCGGCGTCACGTTAGGCATGGCCGCCCGCTCGCTCGCCCGCGCCCTCCACCCGGGGTGGGAGGGACCTTGACGCGGCGATTCGCCGTCGTCATCGGTCTCGCCGCGCTGCTGCTCGCGGTCGCCATCGTCGCCGGCGTCGCGTTAGGCACGATCCCGCTCGCGCCGGGCGACGTGCTGCGGGCGCTGTCGGGGAACGGTGATCCGGTCACCGTCTCGGTCGTTCGGCAGCTGCGGCTGCCGCGGGTGGCGCTCGCTGCGCTCGTCGGCGCCGCGCTGGCGATGTCGGGGACCGCGCTCCAGGCGACGCTGCGCAATCCGCTCGCCGAGCCGTACCTGCTCGGGGTCTCCGGGGGGGCCGCGGTGGGAGCGGTGCTCGCCGTCGTCGCCGGCGTTGCGGGCGCGGCGCTGCTCCCGCTCGCCGCCTTCGCCGGCGCGGTCGCGGCGGTGGTGGTCGCGCTGCTCGTCGCCCGCGCGGCGGGGGGGCGCGCCGACGGGCGCGTCCTCCTGATGGCCGGCGTCGTCGTCGGCGCCTTCGCGAACGCGGCGATCATGGTCGTCCTCGCCAACGCGCCCGCGGACGCGATCCGGAACGCGACCTGGTGGATGATGGGATCGGTCGCCGGCGCGGAGTGGACGGGGGTGCGCGCGCTCGCCGTCTACGTCGCCGCCGGTGGGGGGATCCTCTGGGCGAATGCCCTCGACGTCGACGCCCTCACGCTCGGCGAGGAACCCGCGGCGGCGCTCGGTGTCCGCGTCGAACGGACCACGCGGCTGGTCTATCTGGTCTCGGCGCTGCTCGCCGCGGCGACGGTGAGCGCGGCCGGGCTGGTCGGCTTCGTCGGGCTCGTCGTCCCGCACCTGGCGCGGGCGACGGGGCTGCGGACGCAGCGGCCGCTGCTCGCCGCCGCCGCGCTGATCGGGGGCGCGCTGGTGGTCGCCGCCGACGTCGTCGCCAGGATCGCGCTCCCGCCCGCCGAGCTGCCGTTAGGCGCGGTGACCGCCATCATCGGGGTGCCGTTCTTCCTCGCCCGCCTCCGCTCGCTCCGCTGATGATCGCCTTTGACGCCGTCGCCGCCCGCTACCCGCGCCAGCCGTCGCTCGCCCTCGACGGGGTGACGCTCGCCGCGCCCGCCGGCCAGGTCACCGCCGTCGTCGGGCCTAACGGCAGCGGCAAGAGCACCCTCGTCCGTGCGCTGCTCGGCCGCATCCCGCTCGAGCGTGGCCGGATCACCGTCGACGGGGACGACGTCGTGGCCCTCTCCCCGCGCGAACGCGCGCGCCGGGTGGCGGTCGTCCCGCAGCGCGAGACCGCGGCGTTCCCCCTCCCGGTACGCGAGCTCGTCGCCTTCGGCCGCCACCCGCACCGCGGCGGCTTCGCCGCGTGGGGCGAGGCCGACGACGCCGCCGTCAGGCAGGCGGTCGACGCCGCCGGGGTGGGGCACCTCGTCGACCGCAGCAGCGACGAGCTGTCCGGCGGGGAGTGGCAGCGCGTGCGGATCGCCCGTGCCCTCGCCCAGCGCGCGAGCACGCTCGTCCTCGACGAGCCGACGACCTTCCTCGACATCGCCCATGAGATGAGCGTCTTCGAGCTCCTCGCCTCGCTCGCCCGCGACGGGATCGCGGTGCTCCTCGTGAGCCACCAGCTCAACCTCGTCGCCCGCTTCGCCGGCCAGATCATCCTCCTCCACCACGGCACCGTCGCCGCCGCCGGGACGCCTAACGACGTGATGCGTGGCGACATCCTCGAGCGCGTCTACGAGTGGCCGGTCGTCGTCACCCGCGACCCGGCCGTCGGCGCTCCCTCCCTCGTTCCCCTCCGCGGCCGCCGCGGCTGAACAATCATGATGCCCTCCATGCGTTCACTCATCCGCACGTCCCCGCGCACGCTCTGCGGCGCGATCGCCGTCGCCGCCCCATTCGCGCTTGCGCACGCCCAGGAGAGGCCGGACACCACCGCGCTCTCCCCGGTCATCGTCACCGCCGTGCGTGTCCCGACCGCGGCAACGGTCTCCGACGCCGCGACCACGGTCATCACCGGCGCCGAGCTGCGTGCGCACGGCGCGGTGACGCTCGTCGAGGCGCTGCGCACGGTGCCGGGGATCATGCTCGGCCAGGCGGCGGGGCCCGGCTCGCAGGCCTCCCTCTTCATGCGTGGCGGCAACAGCAACTTCGCCAAGGTCCTCATCGACGGTGTCCCGGTGAACGCGCCCGGTGGCGCGCTCGACATCTCGACGCTGACCACCGACAACATCGACCGGATCGAGATCCTGCGCGGGCCGGCGAGCGTGCAGTACGGTTCCGACGCGATGACCGGCGTCGTCCAGATCTTCACCCGCCGCGAGCCGGGGACGAGCGTGTCGGCCAGCGTCGCCGACCGCGACCGCCAGTACGACCTCTCCGCGGGAACGGCGGCGAGCCGGCAGCTCGGCGGATCGGCGCGCCTCCGCGCAGCGTTAGGCGGCGGGCTGCATCGCGGCAACGGCTTCCTCCCCTTCAACAACGGACATCGCAACGCGACCGGCAACGCCCTCGCCGCGATCGCCGGCGCCCGCGGCGAAGCGACGCTGAACGCGGCGTTGGGCGATGCCCGGTACCACTACCCGACCACCGGTGGGGGGACCCCCACCGACTCGAACGCATTTACCGGCTCGAGCCGGCTGACGTTAGGCGCGACCGGACTGTGG
>DASSZC010000405.1:0-12395 GCA_035702925.1 Gemmatimonadaceae bacterium
CAGAAGAGGATCTCCTTGTCGGCGGGGATCGCGTTGATGATCTCGACCGCGTTCCCCGACGTGCAGCAGTAGTCGGTCTCCGCCTTCACCTCGGCGGTGGTGTTGACGTAGGAGACGACGACGGCGCCCGGATGCTCGGCCTTCCACTCGCGGAGCTGGTCGGCGTTGATGGTCGAGGCGAGCGAGCAGCCCGCGGCCATGTCGGGAAGGAGCACCTGCTTGTCGGGGGATAGAATGGCCGCGGTCTCGGCCATGAAGTGCACGCCGCAGAAGACGATGACGTCGGCCTCGGTCTTCGCGGCCTCGCGCGACAAGCCTAACGAGTCGCCGACGTAGTCGGCGACGTCCTGGACCTCCGGACGCTCGTAGTTGTGGGCGAGGATGACTGCATTCCGCTGCTTCGCGAGGCGGCGGATCTCGTGATGGAGCTCGGCGAACTGTGGTGCGGGGTCGAAAGGCATCAAGTAGTTCCGTGGGGACTATCGGCTACGGCACGGCGAGAGTGGGATCTCGAAAACAACCACGAGGGACAGGGGATCGAAAGCGGAAATCATCCTACTCAGTCCACGTCGACGAGCTCGGCGGCGATCCAGCCGACGGTCGCACCGCGGGGAAAGTGCGAGAAGTCACTGCCGGTTCCGAAGCGACGGATGTCTTCGCAGGTGTACGCGTCGCTCCCGTTGTCGGGGAAGGTCGTGTGAACGACGAGCCCCGGCCGCGAGTCGAACAGGGCATCCACCGCGCACTGGTCGCGGCGCCAGGTGGGAGCGCCGTACGCGCGCTGGGCCTCGGCGAGCGACGAACCGGGACCGATCCCCTCGGTCGTGCGCGCGCCGGAGACCGCTGCGATGCGGATGACCACCGCGTCGGCCATCGTGCCGCTCGCGTCCATGAGGAGCAGCGCGTCGCCGAGCTTCACGGCGAGGGCGGGAATGTACTGACCGTTGTCGCGATGCCAGAGCTGCAGCGGGTGGGGGCAGCGCCCGAACAGGTTGGCGAGCGGCATCCCCGGGAAGAGGGGCCCGACCGAATCCGGCGCGACGACAGGGGTCTCGCCGCCGCAGGAGGGGACCTTCGCCGCGAGCGCGGCGCGCAGCCTCCCATCGCGATCGACCCCCGAGGCGGTGGTGTCGGCCGGCCAGGGGGGAATGTCGGCGACGTAGGGCGATGGCGCGGGGCTCGTCGCCGCGGCCGCAGCCGTGTCGGAGGCCGCGGCGGAGTCGTCGCGCTTCGCGCCCGAGCAGGCGCCGGCAGCGAGCAACGCGACACCGAGCGCGACACCGAGCGCGGCACGGCGCACCGCGCGGCCGGCCGCGAGAATACCGTTAGGCCTGACGCTGACCATGGATGGTCACCATTCGATGTGCTTCCCGCGCCAGGCGCTGCGGGCGCGGGGGAAATCACTGCGGAAATGACCGCCTCGCGACTCCTTGCGCAATAGCGCCGCCTCGGCGATGAGGCGGGCGGTCTGCACCATGTTCCGCTCCTCGGTCGCCCCCTCGGGGAGGCGGTCCTCGATCCCGTCGAGGAGGCCGATGCACTTGCGCAGCCCGCTCGCCGTGCGCGAGATCCCGGCATGCTCCCACATCACGGTGCGGATCTGGTCGGCTGCCACCTGGGCAGCGCCGCGGTCGCTGAGGATGGGAACGCGCCAATCGCCCCGCGGTGGCTCGTCACGGAGCTCTGGTGTCTCGATCATGTCGCGAGCGACGCGCTCGGCGAAGACGAGCCCCTCGAGCAGCGAGTTGGAGGCAAGACGGTTGGCGCCGTGGACGCCGGTGCGTGCCACCTCGCCCGCCGCGTAGAGCCGGGGCATGCTCGACCGGCCGGCGAGGTCGGTGACGATGCCGCCCATCATGTAATGCGCGGCCGGCGTCACCGGGATGAGCTGCGTTCGCGGATCGATCCCGCGGGCGGCGCAGAGGGCGAGGATCCCGGGAAAGCGCTTGGCAAAGCCGCGGATCTTCCGCGCGTCGAGATACACCTTCCGCCCGCCCTTTCGTTGCGCGAAGATCGCGCGGGCAACGACGTCGCGCGGCGCGAGCTCGGCGAGCTTGTGCTTCTTCAACATGAAGCGCTCGCCCTCCTCGTTGAGGAGCACCGCGCCCTCCCCGCGCACCGCCTCGGAGATCAGCGCGAGCGGGTTCTCCGCGGTGTCGAGCGCCGTCGGGTGGAACTGCACGAACTCCATGTCGGCGAGCGTGACGTCGGCGCGATGGGCGATCGCGAAGCCATCGCCGGTGGCGACGACGGGATTCGTCGTATGGAGGAAGACCTGGCCGCACCCGCCGGTGGCGAGCACTGTCGCGTCGGCGATGATCTCGGTCGCCCGGCCGGCGACGCTCGCGCGCGCGCCGACGCAGCGTCCGTCGTGGATGATCAGGTCGAGGACGCGCGTCTTCTCGAGGACGCGAATGCGCTCGCTCTCCTGCACCTTCGCCACCAGCGTCCGCGCGACCTCGGCGCCGGTCTGGTCGCCGTGGGCGTGGACGATCCTGTTGGTCGAATGTGCTGCCTCACGTCCGAGCTTGAAGTCGCCGCCGGGAGCGAGGTCGAAGTCGGCTCCGGCGGTGTGCAGCTCGCGGACGCGGGCCGGTCCCTCGGTGACGAGGACCGTGACGGCGGCACTGTCGGCGAGCGCGGCGCCCGCGGCGAGGGTGTCGCGGCGATGCAGCTCGGGCGAGTCGCCGGCGCCGAGTGCCGCGGCGATCCCGCCCTGCGCGTAGGCGGTCGCGCTATCGAAGAGCGACCGCTTCGTCAGGACCAGGACGTCGCCATGCTCCGAGGCGCGCCACGCGGCGTGCAGCCCGGCGACACCGCTGCCGACGACGAGGAACCTGGTTCGAATGCGTTCGGGCATGTGACCGTAATCAAGAGCCGCGACGGCCGTGGCGAAAGTGGAGTGGCGTGATCGTCTCGCTCGGATCGGAGTCCCGCGGATCTCTGGAATACTGCCGAGTTCTACGCGCTTGGCGGGCCACTATCAGGGGGAGTCTTAACGAATTGAACTGCGGTTTCACGGATAGAATCTGATAAAAGGGATCGCTCCGTGTGGCGCACTGGGCGCCGCCCGGCGGGTCGGCATCACGGGGATTTTTTGTGAACGGCACGTCCGGCGAGATCATCTCACCACGCTTGCCCCCAAAGTTCTTGAGCCCCGGTGCACGGAACACCAACCGCTACGGAGCGATCCGTGTTATCCGATTTTATCCTGAAATCGCAGTTCAATTCGTTAAGACCCTCCCCCACCCGTAGCCGACGCGGCGCACCGGTCCAGATCGCGCCTCGCTCAATGCGCACCTTCGACGCCTTGCCCGGCGGTAACACCACTGCGAGCTTTCTCCGGTGCGAAAACCGCTCATCCTCGCCGGCGCGCTGCTGCTCGCCCACATCGCGCTGCTCGCCATCCATCCGAGCGGCGCCGCGCAACCGCCGGCGAGCGACGGGCTCGATGTCGGCATCGTCTTCGACGTCGGCGGCCGGGGCGACAAGTCGTTCAACGACGGCGCATTTCTCGGCGGTGAACGTGCCGAGAAGGAGCTCGGTGCCCGCGTCCACTTCGTCGAGCCGGGCGAGGGGTCGGACCGTGAGGCAGGGCTGCGACTGCTCGCCGCCGAGCACATGGACCTCGTCATCGGCGTCGGCTTCATCTTCACCGACGACCTGACGGCGCTGGCGAAGGAATATCCCGACGTGCACTTCGCCGGTGTCGATTACGCGCTGGCGTCCGACTCGACCGGGAAGGTGATCCCGCCACCGCCGAACCTCGCCGCGCTCAAGTTCCGCGAGGAGCAGGGATCGTTTCTGGTTGGCGCACTCGCCGCGCTGGTCGGCAAGTCGAAGAAGGTCGGCTTCGTCGGCGGGATGGACATCCCGCTCATCCACAAGTTCGAGGCCGGGTATCGCGCCGGCGTGAAGCAGGTCTGTCCCGACTGCAGCGTGGTCGCGCAGTACGCGGGCGTCACCCCCGAGGCGTTCCGCAATCCGGGGCGCGGCAAGGAGCTCGCGCTCGCGCAGTACCAGAGCGGGGTGAACATCATCTTCCACGCGTCAGGCTCGACGGGGCTTGGCGTCTTCGAGGCCGCGCGGCAGACGGGGAAGATGGCGATCGGCGTCGACGCCGACCAATACCAGGAGGCGCCGGGGTCGATCCTCACCTCGATGGTGAAGGGAGTGGACGCCTCGGTCTATGACGCGATCAAGCGCGTGAAGGACGGCAAGTTCACCGGCGGCATCTACCAGTTCGGCCTCGCCGAGAACGGGGTCGGCTACGTGTACGACGAGAACAACCGCAAGCTGATCCCCGACTCGGTGCGGACGCGGCTCGAGGGGCTGCGCGAGCAGATCATCGCCGGGAAGATCAGCGTTCCGGACACCCGATGACTCCGCCGTCGATGCCTAACGCCGCGGACGCGCCGGTCGCCGTGCGGATGAGCGAGATCGTCAAGACCTTCGGCGACGTGGTCGCCAACCGCGGCGCCTCGCTCGAGGTGAAGCGCGGGGAGATCCACGCCATCGTCGGTGAGAACGGCGCCGGGAAGTCGACGCTGATGCGCATACTCAGCGGGATGTACGGGAACGACGGGGGGAGAGTCGAAGTGCGAGTAGTGAAGGGTGAGGTGGGAAGGGGCGACGAGGGATTGAGGGATGTGACGGGGTGGAATACCGCCGAGGCGATCGAGGCGGGGGTCGGGATGGTGCACCAGCACTTCATGCTCGTGCCCCCGCTCACCGTCGCCGAGAACGTGGTGCTCGGGCGGGAGCCGAAGCGGGGGATGACGATCGACCGCCGCGCCGCCGAGCAGTCGGTGGCGGAGCTCTCGGCGCGCAGTGGGCTGGTGGTGCCGGCGACGGCGAAGGTCGCCGATCTGTCGGTCGGCGAGGCGCAGCGGGTCGAGATCCTGAAGGCGCTCTATCGCGGGGCGAAGATCCTCATCCTGGACGAGCCGACGGCGGTGCTCTCCCCGCCCGAGGTGACGCAGCTGTGGGACGTGCTGCGGAAGCTGCGCGCCGATGGCGGGACGATCATCCTCATCACCCACAAGCTCGACGAAGTGATGGACGTCTCCGACGCGATCACGGTGATGCGCGCCGGCGAGACGGTCGCCCGGCTGCGCACGAGCGAGACGACGCCGCGCGACATCGCGCGGGCGATGGTCGGGCGCGACGTCGCCCTCGCCCTCGACGCGGCGGGCTCGGCACCGTCGCGAGCGTCCGCGCCTAACGGTGCGGCGCTACTCGAGCTGCGGAACGTGCGCGTCGATTCGCCGCGCCGGCGCGGGGTCGTGAACGACGTCTCGCTCACCGTCGCCGCGGGAGAGATCGTCGGGATCGCCGGCGTCGAGGGCAACGGGCAGACGGAGCTGATCGAGGCCATTGCTGGATTGACACCCCTGGCAAGTGGCGAGATCCGGATCGCCGGCCAGGACGCGAGCCGCCTGACGGTGCGCGAACGCGGCGACGCCGGCCTCTCTCATGTCCCGGAAGACCGGCATCGCCGCGGGCTCGTGCTCGACTACAGCATCGCCGACAACCTGATCCTTGGCCAGCAGCATCACTTCACGCGCGATGCGCAGCTGAACATCGCGCGCATCAACGACCACGCGCGGCGCCGTGTCGCCGAGTTCGACATCCGCCCGCCGAACCCGCACCTCCCCGCGCGATCGCTGTCGGGGGGAAACCAGCAGAAGGTCGTCATCGCCCGCGAGATGGGGCGCGACTTCAAGGTGCTCCTCGCCGCGCAGCCGACGCGCGGCGTGGACGTCGGGGCGATCGAGTTCATCCACGAGCGGCTGCGCCGCTCCCGCGCCGCGGGGAAGGCGGTCCTTCTCGTCTCGGCGGACCTGGCCGAGGTGCTCGCGCTGTCCGACCGCATCGCGGTGATGTACGGCGGCAGGATCGTGGCGGTCCTCCCGCGGAGCGACGCGAGCGCCGAGGTGCTCGGTCCGTACATGACCGGCGCCGCGGGCACGGTGACGCAGGCGGGGGTGGCATGAACGAGACGCGGAAGACGCAGTTGATGGAAACGCTGCTGCCACCGATCGTCGCCCTGCTGGTCGCGATCGTCGTCGGCGACTTGTTGATCCTCACTTTCGGCCAGTCGCCGGCGGCGGTGTACAAGCTGCTGCTCGACGGGACCTGGGGAAACGCGTACGGGATCGGCCAGGTCTTGTACAAGGCGACGACGCTGACCTTCACCGGGCTGGCGGTCGCGTTAGGCATCCGCGCCGGGTTGTTCAACATCGGCGGCGAGGGACAGCTGGCGGCGGGTGGCTTCGTCGCGGCGCTCATCGGGCTGGCGCTGCCGGCGGCAACGCCGGCGATCTTCGCCGCGATCCTGTGTACGCTCGGCGCCGCCGCCGGCGGCGGCGCGGTCGGCGCGGTGCCCGGATACCTGCGGGCGCGGTTTGGCGCGCACGAAGTGATCACGACGATCATGCTCAACTTCGTCGTCCTTGCCCTGCTCGGCTGGATCGTGTCGGCGAAGATCCACGTCCCCGAGTCGCTGCACACCCCGGAGATCCATACCGGGGCGGTGACGCGGCTGTCGGACATCATGCCGGTGTTCCACGGCTCGGCGGCGAACCTGACGCTGCTCGTCGCGCTGGCGACGGCGGCGGCGGTGAGCTGGTACCTGTTCCGGACGCGGCGCGGCTACGAGCTGCGCGCGGTGGGGCTGCAGCCCGACGCGGCGGAGTACGGCGGCGTCGACGTGGCGAGCGTACGCTGGCGCGCGCTGGCGATCTCCGGCGCGCTGGCCGGGATGGGCGGGATCAACTTCGTGCTCGGCTACAAGCGCTACTACGAGGAAGGGTTCGCGACCGGCGCCGGCTTCCTCGGCATCGCCGTCGCGCTGGTCGGGCGCAACAGCCCGTCGGGCATCGTCATCGCCGCCCTGCTCTTCGCGACGCTGTCGCAGGGCGGGCTGGCGGTGAACGCGCTGGTGCCGAAGCAGATGGTGGACGTCCTGCAGGCGGTGGTCATCCTCGCGGTGGCGACGGCGGTCCCCGCCGTCAGGCAGAGCATCCGCTCGGCGGCGAAGGATGTCGCCCGATCGCTGGCGAAGCAGACCCCGCTCGAGGCGCCGACGGCTGAGGTGAGCAAGTGATCGCGCTCGCCTTCCTCGCGCAGACGCTGCGCATCGCGATCCCGTACCTCTTCGCCGGCGCCGGGGGCGTGATGTCGGAGCGCTCGGGGCTGATCGCACTGACGCTGGAGGGCTACATGCTCGGCGGCGCCTTCGGCGCCGCGGTCGGCGCGCTGGCGACGGGGAGCCCGCTGCTCGGCGCGATCACGGGAATGATCTTCGGCGGGCTGCTCGCCCTGCTCTACGCCGTGTCGGCGCTCAAGTTCAAGGCGAATCAGGTCGTGACCGGGGTGGCGATCAACCTGCTCGTGGTCGGGCTGACGCGATTCTTCCTGCGGTTGCTCTACGACAGCTCGTCGAACTCGCCGCGCGTCCCCGGCTTCGGGCGCGCCGAGAGCGGAGGCGGGTTCGCCGCGCTGGCGATCAACCCGCTGGTCTGGCTCGGGCTGCTCGCCCTGGTGGTGATCGGGTGGCTGCTGGCGCGAACGGCGTTCGGGCTGCGGGTGCGCGCGGTCGGCGAGCATCCGGAGGCGGCGGCATCGGTCGGCGTCAACGTCGCGCGGACGCGGTACATCGCGGTCATACTCAGCGGGATGCTCGCGTCGTTAGGCGGTGTCTACCTCACCCTCGACCAGCACCAGTTCACCGACCAGATGACGGCGGGGCGCGGCTTCATCGCCCTGGCGGCGACGATCTTCGGGCGGTGGGAGCCGAAGCGAGTGGCGATCGCCTGCCTCCTCTTCGCCGCGGCCGAGACGCTGCAGATCCAGCTGCAGGGCACCCAGGCGATCCCGTCGCAGTTCATCGAGATGATCCCCTACGTGCTGACGATCATCGCGCTGGCCGGGGTGGTCGGGAAGGCGGTGCAGCCGGCCGCGCTCGGACGCGAGGAGAGCGCCTGACGGCGCACTCCCTCGCACGCACTCACGGATCGAAACAACTGTCGGCGGAGAATCGGTGGGGAAGCTCCTCGTATTGATCGTCACGGCGATGCTGGACATGGTGGGCGTCCTCATCGTCATCCCGCTCCTGCCGTTCTACGCGACGAAGCTCGGCGCGTCGCCGCTGATGTACACGGTGCTCGTGTCGGCGTTCTCGGTCGCCGCGCTCCTCAGCGCACCGGTGTGGGGACGCTTCTCAGACCGCTACGGGCGGCGCCCCGCGCTGCTGGTCGCGCTGTTCTCGAGCGCGATCGCCTACGTGATCTTCGCCTACGCCGGCTCGATCTGGATGCTCTTCCTCTCGCGCATCGTGCAGGGCGCGGGCGGGGGGACGGTCGGCGTCATCCAGGCCTACGTCTCCGACGCGACCGAGCCGAGGAACCGGGCGCGCAGCCTCGGCTGGCCCTCGGCGGCGACGAACCTTGGCGTGACGATCGGCCCCCTGCTCGGCAGCTGGGCGCTGAGCGCAGGGCGGCACCCGATCGCGATCGGCAGCTGGTCGGTGCTCCTCGCCGAGAAGGCGCCGGGGCTGCTCGCGGCGACGCTCTGCCTCCTCAACATGCTCTTCGCGTACATCTACCTGCGCGAGTCGCGGGTGGTGGTCGAGTCGACGGCTGAGCGCCCGCGCCTCCCCGGCCGGTCATGGACGGCGGTGATGAGCGTGATCACTCACCCGCGGACCCCGGCATCCCGGCTGATCTGGATCTACGCGATCGGGATCGGTGCGTTCATGGGGATGAACGCGATCCTCGCGCTGTACCTCGCGCGCTCCTTCGGGGTGACCGCCGAGAACATCGGCTACTTCTTCGCCTACGTCGGCTCGATCTCGGTGCTGACGCGCGCGCTGTTCCTCGGCCCGGCGGTGGACCGCTGGGGAGAGGCGCGGCTGTCGCGAATCGGGATCACGCTGCTGACCGCCGGGTTGGTGCTCATCCCGCTGGCCCACAACATCCCCTTCCTCGCCGCCGCCGTCGCGCTCATACCGTTAGGCACGGCCTTCACCTTTCCATGCGTGACCGCGTTGCTGTCGCGAGTGATCTCGCAGCACGAGCGCGGCCTCTACATGGGGACGCAACAGACGTGGGGCGGGATCTCGCGAGTGATCTTCCCCCTGATCGCCGGCTGGGCGTTCCAGTCGATCGGCATCTCCGCCCCCTTCTGGATCTGCGCCGCCTTCGTCGCGGCGACACTGCTGCTCGGGCGAGGGATGGAGCACTTCGCGCGAGACGCTGAACTGCAGGTGGTGAGCGGGGGGTGAGGAGGGCGTAGTCGGGGACTGCGGCGTGGAACTGCGGAACGGCGCCACCGAGGCACCGAGGCGCCGAGAACAGCCGGTCAGGGCTGAGCAGTTCGCGCTGGGGCCGAACTGATTGGGGGCAAGCGGGGCGAGATGATCTCGCCGCGCTTGCCCCCAAGCTGTTACGAACTGGCGCCGCGAGCCTTCTCGTGCCAGGCCGTCCTCCGTGGCTCCGTGACTCCTGTTCAACAGCAGTTGCAGTTGCTGCTGCAACGGCGGGAATATTTCACAGGAGCCACGGAGAGCACGGAGGGTCTGGTGACTGCGGCGACATCGCTTGAACAAGACTGGAACTGCATTGGGGCATTCGGGGTGAGGTCATCTCACCCACTTGCCCCCATGCTGTTCGACCGTGGTGGGAAGCACTCACCCTTCGAGGCTGTTCTCGGCGTCTCGGTGCCTCGGTGGCGCCGTTCCGCCGTTCCCCCGCAGTCCCCAACACGCCCTCCTCACCCCCCCAGCAGCTCCCCGACGCAACCGACGAGCGAGTCCGGCGTGAACGGCTTCTGAAGGAACGACACGCCGTCCATCTCGCGCTGGAAGGCGCCGACGTCGCGGTCGGAGTAGCCGGACATGAGGAGGACGCCTAACGCCGGGCGCTTGCCGCGGAGGCGCTTGGCGAGGTCGATCCCGCTCAGCCCGGGGAGGACGAGGTCGGAGATGAGCAGCGCGATCTCGGAGCCGCTGCCGGCGAAGACGGCCTCGGCTTCGGCGGCGTTCGAGGCGACGTAGACCGTGTAGCCTTCGCGGCGGAGGATGCGCATCGCGAGGTTGCGGACCGCGTCCTCGTCCTCGACGATGAGGATCGTACCGCGCGACCGGGGGGCGATCACGCCGGCGGGGCTCGCCCGGCGCGTGCTCGGCGCCTCGCGGAAGCGGGGGAGGAGGATGCGGAACGTGGTCCCGCTGCCTAACGTCGTGTCGACCTCGACGTCGCCCCCGCTCTGCTTGACGATGCCGTACACCGTCGACAGCCCGAGCCCCGTGCCCTTTCCCTGTTCCTTCGTCGTGTAGAAGGGCTCGAAGATGTGCGGCAGCGCGTCGGGGCCGATGCCGACGCCCTCGTCGATCACCTCGAGCGCGACGAGCGGGTCGCCCTCACCCTGCGCGACGTTCCGCGTGCGGATGAGGATGCGCCCGCCGCCGGGCATCGCGTCGCGGGCGTTGACGACGAGGTTCATCAGGACCTGCTCGACCTGGCCGTGGTCGGCGCGGACGAAGCCGAGGTCGGGGTCGAGCGCGGTCGCCAGGGCGACGTCCTCGCCGAGGACGCGGCGCAGCATCTTCTCCATCTCGCTGACGATCGCGTTCAGGTCGAGCATCGTCGGCTGGAGGATCTGCTTGCGGCTGAAGGCGAGCAGCTGCCGCGTGAGGCCGGCGGCGCGCTGCGCGGCGCGGCGGATCTCCTCGACGTCGGTGCGGCGGCGGTCTTCCTGCGCGAGGTCGAGGAGGAGCAGCTCGCTGCAGCTCGACATCACGGTCAGCAGGTTGTTGAAGTCGTGGGCGATCCCCCCGGCGAGGCGGCCGACCGCCTCCATCTTCTGCGCCTGGCGGAACTGCTCCTCGAGGTTCTTCCGCTCGCTGACCTCGAGCATCAGCGCGCCGACGCCGAGCACCCCGCCGCTCGGCGTGCGCACCGGGTAGAAGCTGGCGAGCCAGTGGCGGCTCAGCGGCCGACTCCCATTGCCGTTAGGCAGGGAGTCGAGGGACAGCTCGACGTCGCGGAGCGGGAGGTCCTCGCCGAGGACGAGGTCGAGGGAGGGCGCCAGCACCCGCGCGAGGCCGGGCGCGAGGTCGACGAGGGTCTCGCCGATGTGGTCGAGCGGGGCGTGGCCGGTCAGCTCGGCGAACGCGCGGTTGATGCGGATGAAGCGGAGGTCGCGATCGTAGAGGGCGAAGGCGACCGGCGAGCTGTCGAGCACCGTGTCGAGGATCGCGAGCACCTCTTCCTTCCGGTGCACCGCTGCCTCGGCGCTCTCCCGCGCGTGGTGCGCTTCAGCGTTGGCTTCGACGAGCTCGATGTTCGCCAGCTCCAGCTCGGCGCGCAGCGCTTCGGAGCGGCGCCACGCGCGGCGGAGCGTCACGACGACGAGCGCCGCGGCGAAGAGCAGTAGCGCGCCGATGGTGACCGGCGCCTGCCACGCGCTCACTTCGACCCCGCCTTATTTCTTCGGCGGGGCCGGGGGCGCGGCGTTCGGTTCGCTGTCGAGAACAGCCTTCGCGATCTCGACCATCGGCACCGAACGATCCTGGCTGGTGCGCTGCAGGATGCGATACGCCTCCTGCTCCGAGGACCCGGTGCGCCGCATCAGGATTCCCTTCGCGCGCTCGATGGTCTTCCGGTTCTCGAGCTGCTGCTTCGCGTCCTGCGCTTCGCTGCGCGCGGTGAGCAGCTCCTTCGCGCGCATCGCGGCGAGGCGGATCGTCGAGTCGAGCATCTTCGGCGGCGTCGGCTTCGGCAGGAAGGCGATCGCCGAGGTCGCGGTGATGTCGTGCTCCGAGAGCGTGATCGTCTGGTCGCCGCTGAACAACACGACCGCCGCCCCGGGAACGCTGCGGCGGATCTCCTCCGCCGCCTCGAGGCCGGATCCGCCGGGCATGTGCACGTCGAGCAGCACGACGTCAGGCTTCACTTCGCTCGCGCGCGCGATCGCCTCGCGCCCTCCGCTCACGTGCGCGACCACCGTGTGGCCTAACGCGGCGAGCAGGTCGACGAGCAGCGAGCGCGCGTTGTCGTCGTCCTCGGCGAGGAGGATGCGGATCGGGCCTGAAGATGCTGCGGTATCGGGCATTGATCGAAAATAAAACCAGGATCGTGAAGGACCTCTCGCGCGGGTGCGTCCCCGCCCGTGTGAGGCATGCTGGAGCTTACTCGGCTGCGACCACCAGCGACAGGAGTTCGCGCGCGGCGACCGGCTTTCGGAGCGTGAAATCCGCGCTCGACTTCGCGGCGGTGCGAACCTCCCACCCGGTGACGACGCCGATCCGCAGCGAAGGGTAAGCGGCCCGCGCCGACTCGACGAGCTCCCAGCCGTTCCCGTCGGGGAGGCCGAGGTCGGTGATGAGCACG
>DASSZC010000413.1:0-6322 GCA_035702925.1 Gemmatimonadaceae bacterium
GCTGCTCGCGCGACACCTCGAAGGGAGAGCTCGGCGAGATCACCTGTCGAAGGAGGACCAGCGCCCGCTCGACCTGCAGGTCCTCGTACAGCTTCGTCGCCTGCTCGAGCGACTCGGCGGTGCTCCCCTGCGCCGTGGCGCACCGAGGCGAAGACGCGAGCGCGAGCGCGACGATCGCGCCGAGGGAGAGCACCCGCGCGCCCGGGTGCCTCACGGTGCGACCTCCGCGGGGCGGAGGGTGATCTTCGGAATCTGCGTCGTCTCGCCGGCGGCGACGACGATGGTCGAGTCGAAGTCGGCGTATCCCTGGGCGCGTACGCGCAGCTTCCGGCGCCCCGCCGCGACGCGCGCATCGAGCACGACGCCCTTGCCTAACGATTGGCCGTCGACGAAGATCTCGGCGTCCACCGGGTAGGCGCGGGCGCGGATCATCCCGGGAGGAGCGGGAGCCACGACCGTCGGCGTGACCGGACCGGCCGCGCCCGTCGCCGAGGAGCGCGCGGAAGCCGGGCCGATCGCGCCGGCGCTCGTCCGCGTCGCGCGGGCGCCGTCAGGCACCGGCCCACGCTGGCTCGCCGCGCCGGCCACCGGTGTCGCGTTCGACGCGCGTCCCGTTCCGCGCAGCGACGCGCCAGCCCAGCCGAGTCCCACCGCGCCGAGGATGATCGCCGCCGCAGCCACCTTCCAGTCGATCCGCCGCCCGATCGGGAGGACGCGTGCCGTTCCGGTCGGCGTTCCGCGCGTCGGGTCCGTCATCGTCGGGAGGGGATCCGCCTCGATGCGCAGGAGCAGTCCCCCGCGCGCGAGCGTGCGCAGGTCGTCCTCGCCCTGCCGCCTGTCCTCGGCGCTGAACGGAACCGCCTCCAGTGCCTCGAGCATCGCTTCCGTGGTCGGATAGCGGTGATCCGCCTTCTTCGACAACGCCCGGTTGATGATCGTCATCAGCTGGGCGGGAACGCCCTGGCGCGACGCGGCGAGATCGGGGACCGGGGTGTAGAAGTGGTGGTGCATGATCCCCGGCAGCGTCTCGGCGTTGAAGGGGACGAAGCCGGTGAGCATCTGGAAGCCGACGACGCCGAGCGAGTACTGGTCGCTCTGCGGACCGATGCGCTTCGCGGCGCACTGCTCGGGGCTCATGTAGAACGGAGTGCCGACCACCGAGCCGGTCGCGGTGAGCGACGCGTCTTCCATCGCTCGCGCGATGCCGAAGTCGGTGACCATCACGCGCCCGTCACGATCGACCATGATGTTCGCGCCCTTCACGTCGCGATGGACGATCCCCTGCCGATGCGCGTAGGCGAGCGCCGAGATCGCCGAGCGCATCACGTGCAGTACCACCGGGATGGGGAGCGGGCCCTGCGACTCGAGGATCTCGTCGAGCCCGCGGCCGTCGACGTACTTCATCGCGATGAAGTGCGTGCTTCCCGCCTGCCCGACGCGATAGACCGGGATGATGTTCGGGTGGTCGAGCGACGCGGCGAGCCGTGCCTCACGCTTGAAGCGCTCGGCGACCGAACGGCTCACCGGCGCCGATGGCGGCAGCACCTTCAGCGCGACGGTGCGATTCAGCTCGTTCTCGGTCGCCTTGAAGACGATCGCCATCGCCCCGCGCCCGATCTCGCGCTCGACGGCGAACTCACCGGCGAGGACGCGCTGGAGCGAACGGAGCACGATCATGCTCTCGTCCTGATCCATGTACATCGTGTCCGCACCGGGGTCGGCGAGCGACGCCCCACACTCGAGGCAGAACTTCGCCCCGGCGACGACCTCGTTCGCGCAACGCGGGCACTGCATCAGAACGAGGTGCTGTTGAAGACGAGGACGTCGCTGACGCCAGGCGACGTCACGGTCACGGTGTTGTCCGACGGGTTGCGGCCGAGGTTCAGCGTCGCCTCGGCGATGCCGCTGGCGTTGGTGATCACGTTCAAGGTCTTCTGCCCGCCGCTGAAGCTGCTGCGGCTGGTGCCCGGGAGCGCGAAGGTGACCGTCTTGTTGGCGACCGGCAGCCCGTCGGCGTCGGTGACGCGCACGGAGAAGGGAAGGGGAAGCGTCGTCAGCTGCGGCGCGACCTGGTTGTCGCCGCGGAGCTTTCGCATCCGGGTCGCGCTGATCCCATTCCGCAGCGGTGAGCCGCGATACGGCGACGCGCTGACCGGCCCGACGACGGTGTCGCCGACGGTGGCCGGCGAAGTGCCGCGCGGGCCGCGCCCGTCACCCCACCAGATCCCCGGCGCGCTCACCGGGGTCGCCGAGGTCACCGCGAGCGCCGCGGTGTCGGCGTCGTAGAGATCGTCGTCGCGGAGGTCGAGGGAGACAGCAGCCCGGGCGACGGAGATGCCGGTGCGGCTGCGATTCACGCTGTTGCTGTCGGCGCGGACGACGCCGCCGCTCAACCAGATCCCGGCGCGGTCGGGATAACCGGTGACGAAGCTGTTGGTGACGATCGCGCTGTCGGCGGTGACGTCGATGCCGCCATTGCCGGCGATGCCGACGGTTGCCGCGTTGGGCCCCCGCACCGTCGTCCGCCGCAGCGAGGCACGACGGGCGCTGTCGACGACGATCGCGCGGGGATTCGTTCCGGTGATGTCGAGGACGTCGACCGTGAGCCCCCCGCGGACGAGCCGGACGGCCGGCATGTCGCCGACTCCGCACTGGCTGAGCGTCAGGCGGGTGAGGGTCAGCTCGGCGCTGCGCGCCCCGATGCAGGCGGTGCCCGCCGCCGACAGGGTGTCATCGGTGAGCGAGACCGTGTCGCTGCCTAACGCCTGGATGGTCAGCGAGATGCTGTCGGCGCGGGAGCGCAGCATGTCCCAGCTCGACCGCTCCGAGCGGACGGCGCGGCGCCCGCCGATGATCCGGTTCTGGTCGAGTCGTGTCGCTCGCGCGTCGGCGAGGTGGATCGCGTCCATCAGGCTGGTCGAACCCGTCGCGTCGTGGAAGCTGTTGCCGCTCACCTGGACCGACGACGAGGCGCGGACCTCGAGTCCCGATCGCCCGTCGGTCGTCGAGTTGCCGGTGAAGGGATCGTCGGTCGGGCGCGCGAGATCGAAGCTGTTGCCGCTCACCGACGTCAGCCCGCTCGCTGCGTTGACGAGCATGAGCTGGCGCTCCCCGCGCAGGGTGTTTCCGCTCACCGAGCCGTTGGAGACCCCGCTGACGAGCAGCGCGACGCCGTCGGCGGTGCGCACCGTGTTCCCGGAGACCATCGGCGCATTGCCTCCGATCACGGCGACCCCGGCGCCGTCCTCGAGCGCGCCGCCACCCGCCTGCCTGACGGTGGTGACGCGGTTGCGCGTCACGCGCACTCCCGACGAACCGCTGACCCGGATCCCGCTGCCGACCGTCCCCTCGACGCTGGTCGAGTCGATCATGACCACGGCCGGCGCCGAGGCGATGACGATACCGCCGCCCCGCGGCGTCGCCGCGCTCCCCGGGTTCACGTACACCGCGTTGATGCGGACGTCGGCGCCCGTCGTCGCGATCGCGCTGCCGTCGGCGCCGTTGCGGACGACGAGGTGGCTGAGGGTGAGCGTTCCCGCGGTCGCGGCGATCGCCGGCGCCGTCGACTGGTTCACGAGCTGCGGGAGCAGCGCCAGGTTGCGCCCCGACGAGAGGAAGCTGCTCGAGTCCCCGGCGACGGTCAGCGTCGACGCGATCGACAGCCGCTCCGAGTACGTGCCGCTGGGCGCGATCCACACCGTGTCCCCCGGCTGCGCCATCGCCACCCCGGCGCCGACGGTGCCTAACGGCCGGGCGAGGGTGCCGAAGGCGGGGGTGCCGGTGCGCGACTGGTCGACCCAGATCCGGCTCGGGTGGTGGACGACCACGCGCACCGTGTCGAGGACGTTCGCCGCCTGGACGGTGATCAGCGTCGTGCCGTACCCGGTAGCGGTGACGACACCATCCTGTCCGACCGTCGCCACCGTCGGCGCCGACGACGTCCAGCGCTGGACGAAGCCGGTGACCGTCGCGCCGGCGGCGTTGCGCACCGTCGCCGTGTACGGCAGCACCACCCCCGGTGCCGGGAGGGTGTCGATCGCCCCGGCCGCATGGGCGTTGATCGTGATCGACGCGGCGTTGTTGGTGACAACCACCTGCATCGAGTCGCGCACCGTCAGCGGATCGGTCGACGCGATGATCCAGGTCGTCCCGACCGCGTTCGCGGTCACCCGGCCGCGGGCATCGGAAGTCGCGATCAGCGGGTCGCTCGACGACCAGCGGACCCGCGTCGGCGGCAGAATACCGCCCCGCGCATTCTCGATCCGCACCGGGACGGTCAGGGTGTCGCCGAGGTAGATCAGGGTATCGGCGGGCACGAGCATCCGGACCAGCGCCGGGACGTTGGTCACCGTGACGAGCGCGGTGTCGGCGAGCTGCCGTCCGCTCGACGTCGTGATCTGGCCGATGACGCGGGCCCGCCCGCTGTCGAGGGCGACGACGTCGCCGTTAGGCAGGAGCCGGACGACGGCGGGGTCGGGGGTGACCCAGCTGACCGGCGCCCCCGCGATCAGCGTTCCCTCGCCGTTGAACACCTGCGCCCGCAGCGTCAGCCCGTAGCGGAGGGTGTCGCCCGCGCTGCGCATCACGGTGTCGGCGGGGGTGACGACGATCGACGTCGGCTCGTTCAGCACCGTGACGCCGACGCTGTCCGCCGCGCCGTCCGTCCGCGCGATGAGCGTCGCATGTCCGGTCTTGAGTCCCGTCACCCAGACGCTCTGCCCCGGGCTGACGTCGAAGTTGGCGGTCATCGGCTGCAACGCCTCCCACTGCGGCGCGCCGTCGGTGACGAGCTGGCCGAGCCGGTCGTAGGCGTCCGCCGTGAGCCGGATACGGCCGCCGATCGAGCTGATGATCGTGTCGGTCACCGCCGTGATCAGGACGCGCTTCGCCAGCTGGTCGACGACGACGAGCATCGAGTCGGCCCCGTCGGGACGCCGCGCCCGCACGTGGAGGTTCGCCGCCGCCTGCGCGTTGCGCACCGCGCGGAGGACACCGCTCACGCTGACGGTGGCGCGGGTCGTGTCCGACGATTCCCAGAGCGGCGGCGTCGCATTCGGGATTGCGTTGCCGTTCGCGTCGCGCGCGATGACCACCAGCGTCGTCTCGGCGCCGATCGCGTCGAGCAGCATCAGCGGGGCGGGGAAGCTGTACGAGGCGATGCGCTGCGTGACGATCACCGGCACCCGGACGCTGTCGCGCCCGACCGCGGCGCGGACGTCGGTGCTGTCGGCGCCCATCGCCGTCAGCCGCGAGCCGGCAACCTGCACGATCGCCGCGTCGCCCGACTTCCACGCCACAGGCGCATTGGAGATCACCGCGCCGTTGGCGTCGGTGGCGACGACCGAGAGGGAGAGCGTGTCTCCGAGCGACTGGAAGCGGACGACCGCCGGGGTGACGGTGATCGCCTTCGGCACGACGCGGATCTTCTGCGTCAGCCGCGGCCCCTCGGCGGGGAAGAGCGAGCTCTCGAGGGTGGCCGTCAGCGTCGCCTCGCCTAACCGCCGCCCGACGAGCGAGTCGCCGGCGATCGCGAGGATGCTGGTGTCCGACGAGGAGAGCCGGAAGCGCGGCGACGGGACCGGGCCGCCGTCGTTCGTCACGCGGATCGGCGCGAGCGTGTGGCTCGCCGCGATCACCGTCGAGTCGCCGGCAAAGGTCATCTCGATGCGCCCGACCTTTCCCGGCGCCATCACGTCAGCAACGTGACAGCTCGGGGAGACGATGGCGACGACCAGAATGAGGGCGCACGATAGGAGTGCGCTCCCGCGGCGACGTGACACGGCGTACCTGGCAAACAGAATCGGGAGCTCCGGGCCGCATCGTCGCGGACCCACTGATCTCTCCACTGAAAAGACACTCTCCCGGTACGCCAAGTCACGGATTATTTGAAATTCCCTGGACCTTTTTTCAGAGGGAAAACCGAAGAGCCTCCGATGGCGAGAGTCGGAGTTTGTTTGGGCGTGGGAGGGGACTGCGGTGTGACTGCGGAACGGCGCCACCGAGGCACCGAGGCGCCGAGAACAGCCTTGAAGGGTGGGTGCTTTTCGCCAGAGCTGAACAGCTTGGGGGCAAGTGGGTGAGATGATCTCGCCATGCTTGCCGCCAAAGCGGTTCGAGTCTTGTTCAAGCGATGTCGCCGCAGTTACCAGACCCTCCGTGCTCTCCGTGACTCCTGTAAAATATTCCCGCAGTCGCAACCGCAACTGCAACTGCTGTTGAACAGGAGTCACGGAGCCACGGAGGGCCGTCGCGACGCGAAGGGATCCGGGTCGGGACTGCTTGGGGGCAAGCACGGCGAGAAGACCCCGCCCCGCTTGCCCCC
>DASSZC010000311.1:0-4618 GCA_035702925.1 Gemmatimonadaceae bacterium
TCGCCGGCGGACGACCCGATGGCGCGGTGACGAAGGTGTCCGGCTGCTGCTGGACGGCGAGGAGGAGCGCGACGAGTGCGAGCATGGTCGTGGGCGAGGGTCCGGCGTGCATCGTATCGCCAGACTCGCCCCCACGCTACCCGCGCGTGACGCGATTACTTCGTCGTCGCGCCGGCGAGCATCGCCTTGCGCAGCATGCCGAGGCGGCGGCGCACCGAGCCGTCCATCACCGTGTCGCCCATCTTCACGACGACACCGCCGATGATGCTCGGGTCGACGCGGACGTGCGGCACGACGTCCTTGCCGAGCGCCTTGCGGAGGCTCGCCGCGATCCGCGCGGTCTCCTCGTCGGTCGGCTGGTGGGCGAGGGTGACGTCCGCGTGCACCCGATTCTCGGCGGCGTCGAGCAGCGAGAAGTACTCGGTGGCGATGCGCGGGATCAGCATCTGCCGGCGGTTCGTGACCAGCGCCTGGAGGAAGCGGACGAAGAGCCGCGGCGCGCGGTCGGCGAAGGCCTTGCCGAGGATCTCTTTCTTCTGGTCGGCGCTGACCTTCGGCGACTCGAGGAAATGGCGGAGCGTGATGTCGCTCCCCATCGCCGCCGAGACGTCGGAGATCATCTTCCCCCACCCGCGCGGATCTTCGGCCTTCTGCGCGAGGGTGAGGAGGGTCTCCGCGTAGTTGCGGGCGATCGTGGCGGGACGCATCAGTTGCCGCGGACGTTCGCGCTGGCGAGGTAGCCCTCGACCAGCTTCCGGTTCGCGCTGTCGTCGAGGTTCTTCTCGATCACCTTGCCGGCAGCGGCGATCGCGAGGTCCACCGCCTCCTCGCGGATCTGGGCGATCGCGCGATCGCGCTCGCCGGCGATCTCGCGCCGCGCGCGCTCGAGCATGTCCTGCTGCTGCGTGCGCGTCTCCTCGAGCATCTCGGCGCGGAGCTTCTCGCCGACCGCGCGGCCGTCGGCGATGATCTTCTGCGCCTCGGCACGCGAGCCCTCGAGCTGCGCGCGGTGCTCGGCGAGGATGCGGGCCGCTTCCTCGCGGTCGCGCTTAGCCTGGTCGATCGCGTCCTGGAGCGCCTGCTCGCGCGCCTCGACCGCCCTGGTGATCGGCCCGAAGGCGTAGCGGGAGAGGATGACGAAGAGGAGGACGAAGATCAGCAGCGTCCAGACCATCAGGCCGCCGTGCGGGCTGAGGAGGTCGGTCTTGGGAGCGGCTTCCTCGGCGGCGAACGCGGGGGTGGCCGAACCGAGGAACAGGACGAGCGAG
Organism: Gemmatimonadaceae bacterium; assembly: GCA_035702925.1. GTDB lineage: Bacteria > Gemmatimonadota > Gemmatimonadetes > Gemmatimonadales > Gemmatimonadaceae > JABFXC01. The sequence goes on from DASSZC010000311.1 coordinate 1,269, forward strand.
AGTAGCGAGGCGCGCATGAGACGAATGAGTTGAAGATGCCAGCACCACGGCGCGTCCCGGACGCGCCGTGGCGACTGTGGCTTACAGGTTCGGGATCTTGCCAGCGAGCTGGAACGCGATGACGGCGCCGAACAGCGCGACGCCCTCGATCAGCGCGGAGAGGATCAGCGCCGCCGTCTGGATGCGAGCCGCCGCTTCCGGCTGGCGCGCCATGCCTTCAACCGCCTGGCCGCCGATGCGGCCGATGCCGAGACCGGCACCGATGACCGCGAGACCGGCGCCGAAGCCGGCACCAACCGCGACCAGCCCGGCCGGGGAGGTGACCGGGGTCGTCACGGCCTGGAGGAGAGGAAGAATTTCGACCATTGGTATTGCTCCGTAGGTATTGCGTCGTGATGCACTTCGCTCGCGCGCCAGGCAGCGTTCCGCCTGACGATGTCCGTCACCGAGGTCCGGGCCTCAACGGACTTCACCGGCCACCCGGCCGGCTACAGTGCGCATGGAGTCGAGCAGTGCTCCATGCGGTCCCACTTTCGAATGTGCCCGATGGGGCTGGGGCCCCATCGGCTTCTAATCAAACTCGCATTGATCCAGGCTTCGCCTGGATCAATGTGCGCTCTCGCGAATCTGCCCGATGAACACCGCCGCCAGCAGCGAGAAGATGAACGCCTGCAGGAGGGCGACGAACAGCTCGAGGATCATGATCAGCACCGCCATGAAGAATGGCGCCACCGAGAACGGGTTGTGGAAGAGGAAGATCAGCCCGATCAGCGCGAGGACGACGATGTGTCCCGCCGTCATGTTGGCGAAGAGACGGATCGTCAGCGCGAAGGGCTTGGTGAACTTTCCGATGATCTCGATCGGGGTCATGATCAGGAACAGCGGGATCCGCATGTACAGCGGCAGGTCCTTGTTCCAGTAGAAGACCGTGTTCAGGTAGCCCGCGCCTAACGCGCGCATCCCGGCGATCTCGACGACGATGAAGGTGACGATCGCCAGCGTCGCCGTGACCGAGATGTTCCCCGTCGCCGTCGACCCGTAGGGGATGAGCCCGAGCAGGTTGGCGAACATGATGAAGAAGAACAGCGTCAGGATGAAGGGCGCGTACTTCTCGCCGTGGTGGCCGAGGTTCGGGATCGCGACTTCCTGCCGGATGTAGAGGACCATCGACTCGATCCCGGCGGCGAACCCCTTCGGCCGCCCGATCGCGTGGCTGTGCCGCGCATGCGCCCGCGCCGCGGTGATCAGCACCGCGCAGCAGAGGAAGGCGGCGAAGAGCAGCATGACGACGTGCTTCGTCGGCGAGAGGTCGAGCGCGTAGCCGCCGATCATCACCGGCTTCCAGGTCGGGAGCTCGACCTCGCACATCAGCGTCCCGTGGTTCCAGCAGGGGACGTCCATGATGTGCGAGTCGGTGATGTGCGGGGTGATGATGTCCACCGGCCCCTCGACGGCGTCGCCCCCCTGGGCGACGGGACCATGTCCCGTCTCCTGCGCGGTGGCGGTGGCCGTCGCCGGCGTCGCGTTGTGCGCGTCGGGCGCCTCGACCTGCGCGAGTGCGGGCGTGGCGAGGGCGATCTGTGCCGCGAGGGCGATGAAGAGTGCGCGAGCGCCGATCATGATCTATTCAGCAGCAGGGGTTCAATGAGCGTCAACGCGAACAGGAACGCCGCGAAGCTGACCAGCGCCGCTCCCGAGGGGAGCCCGAGCGCCTTCACCACGACAAAACCGTAAACGACGAGCGCGACGAAGCGGACGAGCGTCCCCCCCATCCACGCCGAGATCACGTGCTCGCGCGAGACCGAGCGGACGCCGGCGAAGGTCGCGACCTGGAGGGGCAAGGCGATGCAGGCGCTGATGATGATCGCCCGCCGCTCGGCCGCCCCGCTGTACGCCATCGCGAGGAGGAGGCCGACGACCAGCGTGGCGACGAGCCCGATCGCCGCGAAGCGGAGGACGGCGCTCAGCGTCGACGAGTGCGACACGAGGACGGGGGAGCGCGATTCGATCAACGCTTCCCCTCGTTCGCGTCGCGCTCGGCCGCGGCGGCCTGCTTCGCCGCGCGCCTCGCTTCGTCGTCCCGAGCCTGTGCCGCCATCAGCTTCCGATACATCGCGTAGAAGGAACCACCCGCGCCGACGAAGATCCCGATCAGGAGAAAGACCGGCGATGTTCCGAAGCGCCGGTCCAGCCACTGGCCGAGGTAGAGGAAGAGGAGGAGGGAGACGACGAACTGCATCCCGAAGCCGGCGTATGCGCCGGCCCCCGGCCCCTCATTGCCAGGGTTCGACCCCTGACCCCCGACTCCTGACGCCCTGGTCATGCAGCCCCAGAATCTAGGGGCTTGAGAAAAATTTCACAAGCTCCCGGGAGCGGTTGGCCGAAGAGGGGCCGAAGTGCGTTCGTGGGTCACCAACTCGGTGCCTCATCGCCACTTACGGGGTTACGCTCACGTTGACTATTCGTCCTGCTGTTGATAAGATGGGTTCGAACGGTTTGTGAGCTTCCGCCGGTTGCTCGCGCGCTCGTTCCCCCCGCTACCGCGCCCAGCACGCCCCGAAGCTCGAACATGAAGACCCGCGTCATCGCCACGCTGTTCACCTGCGGCCTCGTCGCCTTCGCCTGCGGCCCCCGCACCCGTTCGTCCGAGTCCACCGCCACGACGGTCACCGTTAGGCAGAAGCGCGCGCCGCTCTCGGCGCCCCTCGTCGCCAAGCTCGGCATCGACGTCGGCGACAGCAGCGATGACCGCGAGGTGAAGTTCGACCTCGCCGTCACCAACGCCAGCGCGAAGGGGGTGGAGATCGACTTCCCGAACGCGATGACGCACGACTTCGCGGTGCTCGACTCGACCGGCACCGAGATCTGGCGGTGGAGCACGACGCGGATGTTCACCTCGGCGCTGATGACGAAGCCGTTAGGCGTGGACGACGCGCACGTCTACGAGGAAGGATGGACGCCGGAGAACGCGCACGGCCGCTACACCGTCGTCGCGACGCTGGCCAGCTCGAACTATCCGCTCGAGCAGCGGGCCGAGTTCACCCTCCCCTGATGCGGGTCCCGACCGCGTGAGCGCGCCTGACGCGACGCGGTCGGACAGCTCCGATCTCGAGCTCCTCGGCAAGCTGGCCGAGGCGCGCAAGGCGATCACCGCGCAGATCGCGCAGCGGATCGTCGGGCAGCACGAGGTCGTGGACAACCTCGTCGCCGCGCTCCTCGCCGGCGGCCACGCACTGCTGATCGGCGTTCCCGGCTTGGCGAAGACGCTGCTCGTGCGGACGGTAGCCGAGGCGCTCGACCTGACGTTCTCCCGGGTTCAATTCACCCCCGATCTCATGCCCGGCGACATC
>DASSZC010000002.1:0-14866 GCA_035702925.1 Gemmatimonadaceae bacterium
GCCGTATCTCGCGCGCGCCTGGTACGCGAACACGCGTGGCTCGATCGGGCGCGGCAAGCCGGCCGCGGTGCCGGCCTGGCTCGACTACGAGCTGTGGCAGGGACCGGCGCCACGCACGCCCTACCGTGACAACGTGATCCACTACAACTGGCACTGGTTCGCGCGCTGGGGGACGGGAGAGGTGTGCAACAACGGCACGCACGAGATCGACGTCTGCCGCTGGGCGTTAGGCACCGACTATCCGGTGAAGGTGACGTCGGCGGGGGGACGCTACGCGTTCGAGGACGACTGGGAGTTTCCGGACACCCAGGAAGTCAGCTTCGAGTTCGCCGACCGCAAGGCGATCGTGTGGCAGGGGCAGAGCTGCAGCGGCTACGCGCCGATGGGGAAGGGCCGCGGCTCGACGATCCACGGCACCGAGGGCACCGTGTTCATGGATCGGAGCGGCTACACGATCTACGACGCGAAGAACAAGGTGGTGAAGGAGTCGTACGGCGACGAGAAGGGGAGCGGGCTCGATACGAAGGCGCCGGATCGGCTCACCGGGCTGCACATCGTCAACTTCCTCGACGGGATCCGGACCGGGGCGAAGCTCAACTCGCCGATCGAGGAAGGGCACAGGAGCGTTCTGCTCTGCCACCTCGCGAACATCGCGCAGCGGCTTGGTCGGCCCGTGCTGATGGATCCCGCGACGGGGCAACCGGCTGGGGACGACGACGCGCGGCAGCTCTGGGGCCGCGAGTACGCACCCGGGTGGGCGCCGGTGGTCTGAGCGGGCGACGGCGCGTCCCGCAGCCGACGCGGTACCGACCGCATCGCATGATCCGCCGTATTGACGCTTTTCACTTAAACGTTATAGTCGATGCCTTCCAGCGTTCCGTGCCACACCCTCCCGCCCGCCCCGGCGGGCGCGCCGCTCATCAGCGCATCGCATCCCCGGCGGTTCCGCATCGCCCGCCGCCGAGCACTTCGCTCAACGCCGCCTACGTCGTCGTTGCACTCGTCACTCACCGGGGAGGGTTCCCACTCATGAAACGTTGGCTCGTCCTCTGCCTGCTCGCGCTCGCCGCGCTTCTCGCGCGCCCCGCCGCCGCACAGACCCCGCCCGCCGGCCGCATCACCGGGGTCGTCACCGCCGAGGAAGGGGGACGTCCCCTCGCCGGCGCACACGTCGTCGTCGCCGGGACGCGCACCGGGGCCGTCACCGGCCCCGATGGCCGCTACCTCCTCACCGTCGCGCCGGGCAGCTACTCGCTCCGCGCCTCGATGATCGGCTTCGGCTCCGTCATCATGGAAGGAGTCCCCGTCGCCGCGGACTCGATGACCACCGCCGACTTCGTCCTCAAGCACCAGGCGGTCACCCTCGAGCAGGTCGTCGTCGTCGGTTACGGCTCACAGGCGAAGAAGGACGTCACCGGCGCGGTCAGCGTCGTCTCCGGGGAGGACCTCAACAAGCAGGCGACGAGCAACGTCGCCGACGCCCTGAAGGGACGCGTCGCCGGCGTCGACGTTGTCACCACGGGCAACAAGCCTGGGGATGGCGTCAGCGTGCGCATCCGCGGCAGCCGCTCACTGAAGGCGTCGAACGATCCCCTCTACGTGCTCGACGGCATCCCGATGTCCGGCGGCATCGGCGACCTGAGCACCGGCGACATCGAGTCGATCCAGATTCTCAAGGATGCTTCCGCCACCGCGATCTACGGCTCCCGCGGCGCCAACGGCGTCGTCCTCATCACGACGCGCAACGGCAAGGCGGGGCGGTCGAGCTTCACCTACGACACCTACGCCGGCGTCCAGAAGGCGCAGCGCGAAGTCGACATGATGACCGGGCCCGAGTTCGCGCAGATGAAGCGCGAGGCGTTCCGCACGGTGGGCACCTACAAGTGCGACCCCGGTGTTGTCGCCTGCGACTCGGCCGACGCGAAGCTCTTCTATCCGCAGGAGCTCGCGGCACTGCGCTCCGGCCGATGGACCAACTGGCAGGATTTAGTTCTCCGCACCGGCGCCCAGGTCAGTCATCAGCTGCGCATGCAGGGTGGCGACGAGAAGACGCGCTTCGCGCTCAGCGCGAGCCAGCTCCAGCAGCAGGGGATCCTCAAGGCGCAGGACTTCACGCGCCGCTCCATGCGCCTCAACTTCGACCATCACGCGTCGCCCCGCTTCCATGTCGGCAGCTCGACGACGCTGATGCGGAGCATCCAGGACCTCGGTCGCGGCGACGGCGTCTACGGGGAGGCGCTCGGCGTGAACCCGCTCGGGATGCCGTACGATTCCTCGGGGCGGATCCTCTTCAAGCCGGTGCCGGACGGCCAGCGCGTCAACCCGCTCTCCGACATCGCGAACTACAAGGAAGACCGCACGCGGACCCGTGTCTTCGGGACGCTGTTCAGCGAGTACGAGGCGCTGCCGGGGCTCACCTGGCGCCTGAACTTCGGCCCCGACCTCACCTTCTACCGGCGCGGGCAGTACCTCGGTCCCGAGACGTCGGCGAAGCAGGGCAGCGGCGCCGACGCCGAGATCGAGGAGAGCAAGACGTTCGCCTACGCGCTCGACAACATCCTCACGTACCGCCGCACGTTAGGCAGCGATCATCGCTTCGACGGAACGCTCCTCTACAGCATCGAGAAGAACCGCAGCGAGGGGCACTTCACCGGCGTCACCGGCGTGCCGTACCAGAGCCAGCTGTACTACAACCTCGGCACGGCGCTCAACGTGAGCGAGGTCTCGAGCGGGCTGAGTCAGTGGGCACTGCAGTCGTACATGGGGCGGCTCAACTACGCCTTCAAGGATCGCTACCTCGCGACGTTGACGACGCGCATCGACGGCTCGTCGCGCCTCGCCCAGGGCCACAAGTACTCGACGTTCCCCTCGGTCGCCCTTGGCTGGCGCCTCAGCGACGAGCCGTTCATGCAGCGGTGGAACCTCTTCAATGAGCTCAAGCTGCGCGGTAGCTACGGCCAGACGGGCAACACGTCGATCAGCCCGTACCAGACCGAAGGCGCGCTGACGCGGACGATCTACACCTTCGGCGACCTGCCGGCGATCGGCTTCCGTCCCAGCCTGCTCCCGAATCCCGACCTGCGCTGGGAGAACACCCGGCAGTACGATGTCGGCCTTGAATGGGGGGCACTGAACAGCCGGATCAGCGGAACGATCGACGCCTACTGGGCGAAGACGACCGACCTGCTGATGGACCGGCAGCTTCCCGGCTCGACGGGGTACAGCAGCATCGTGCAGAACATCGGGGCGACGCGGAACACCGGCGTCGAGGTGGGACTCTCGACGGTGAACCTCACCGATTGGCACGGGCTGCGGTGGACATCGGACTTCAGCTGGGCGGCGAACCGGAACCGGATCCTCAGCCTCTTCGGTGGAAAGGACGATCCAGGGAACGCCTGGTTCATCGGCCAGCCGATCAGCGTGTACTACGACTATCGCTTCAGCGGCATCTGGCAGACCGCCGACTCCGCGCTCGCCTACTCGTACGGCAAGCAGAAGCCCGGCGAGATCCGCGTGCAGGACGTGAACAACGACGGCACGATCAACGACAAGGACCGCGTCATCCTCGGGTCCGCGTTCCCGGCCTGGACGGGCAGCGTGAGCACGCGCCTCGACTATCGGGGGTTCGATCTCTCGGGGATGGCGGTGTCGCGGCAGAAGGTGATGGTGAGGAACACCTTCCGGACGAGCAACAGCCAGCTGTTCGGCCGTTACAACAACCTGCGCGTCAACTACTGGCTGCCGAACAACCCGAGCCAGACGGATCCGCGCCCGAACTCGAACCAGGAGTTCCCCGCCTACGGCGACACGCGCGCCTACGAGGACGGCTCCTTCGTGCGGATCAGGAACATCACGCTCGGCTACACCGCGCCACGGGACCTGGCAGCCCGGCTGCGGACGGAGTCGCTCCGCGCGTACGTCACGGCGCAGGACCCGTTCCTGTTCACGCACTTCCGCGGGCTCGATCCGGAGTCGCGCACGAGCAGCGGCGTGCCGAGCTACAGGACGCTTCTCGCCGGCGTCACGCTGGGGCTCTGATCCTCCCGACCACGACGATATCACCATCATGGAGATCGCCATGCAGAAGAGATTCATCCTCGTCGCCGGGGGGACGCTGCTCGCCGGGGTCGCCGCCTGCGTCGACCTGAAGGAAGAGATGATCGCCGGGATCACCCCCGGCTCGTACGGCACGCAGCAGGTGTTCGAGGGAATGGTCAACGGCGCCTACGCCGGTCTGCGGAACTTCTACGCGCAGGAGCGCGGGTTCACGGTGACCGAGTTCGGCACCGACATCTACACGAAGGGCTCGGACGGAAGCCACAAGTACATCAACGACTACACGTCGCAGCTGAACGCGGGCGACTCGTACTTCCGCGAGAACTGGGACTTCCTCTACCGCGGGATCAACATCGCGAACTCGGCGATCGACCAGGCGCCACAGGTCGCGATGGACACGACGCTGCGCAAGCAGCGGGTCGCCGAAGCGAAGTTCCTGCGCGCGCTGTACTACTTCGATCTGGTGCAGATGTATGGCGCGGTCCCGCTGCCGCTGCACGAAACGACGACGCCATCGACGGTGGTCACGCGGGCGCCGGTGGATTCGGTGTACGACGCGATCACTCGTGACCTGCTCGACGCCGAGGCGGCGCTCCCCGCGACGCAGATCAAGGACTACGGGCGCGCGACGCAGAGCGCGGCGCGGCACCTGCTCGCCAAGGTCTACCTCACGCGGCCGCGTGGCGCCGATTCGCTCAGCAACGAGACCGCGAAGCAGGCGGCGGGGGACTTCGCCAACGCCGCGCTCTACGCGCAGCAGGTGATCAACTCGGGACTCTACTCGCTGCTTCCCCGCTTCGCGGACGTGTTCGACTTCCGCAACGAGCGCAACAAGGAAGTCGTCTGGTCGATCCAGTACACCGCGGACCCGCTGACCACCGGCGACGGAAACACGGGCCACCTGTACTTCCTGATGGAGTACGATGCGCAGCCAGGCATGATGCGCGACATCGCGAACGGACGCCCCTACAAGCGCTTCCGGCCGACGACGTACTACCTCAACATGTTCGACCGGACGAAGGACTCGCGCTACGACGCGCAGTTCACGCGCGTCTGGTACGCGAACAACGCGGCAACGATCCCGAAGGACGCGAACGGAGTCCCGAAGTACAAGGTCGGTGACACCGCGATCGTCGTTCTCGCCAGCGACGCCGACACGCTGCGGTACGTGGGCAAGCCGTACCAGGTCATCCCGCCGAAGAAATACACCAGCAAGCTCTTTCCGGCACTGAACAAGTTCATGGATCCGTACCGGGCGAGCGTCAACGAGACGCGGGGATCACGCGACTTCGTCGTGATGCGGCTCGCCGAGACGTACCTGATCGCGGCGGAAGCGCTGCTGCGCGACGGCCGGCCGGCGGAGGGGCTTCCCTACATCAACGCCGTTCGCACGCGCGCGGCGATCCCCGGGCAGGAGGCGGCGATGCAGCTCACGCTCGCCCAGTTCACCCTGACCGAGGTGCTCAACGAGCGAGGACGCGAGCTGGCCGGCGAGATGATGCGCTGGTTCGACCTCACGCGCACGTGGACGCTGCTGTATCGCGGGAAGCTGGGGAACTCGGACATGCGGCCGAACGTGCAGCAGTTCCACATGCTGCGGCCGATCCCGACGACGCAGATCGACCGCACGAGCGTCCCGTTCCCGCAGAACCCGGGCTACTGACGATGGTCGCGGCGGAGCGCGGCGTGCCGCGCTCCGCCTAACGCGGGGCGCGGCGGGTGGTGATGAGGACGACGCCGTTGGCGCCGCGCGAGCCGTAGACCGCGGTGGAGCCGGCGTCCTTGAGCACGTCGATGCGCTCGATGTCCTGCGGGTTGATGTCCTGGAGGGTGCCGCCGACGTTGTGGAGGGGGGTGCCGTCGACGACGAAGAGGGGATCCGAGGAGCCGAGGAAGCTGCGGCGGCCGCGGATGCGGATACCGACGTTGCCGTCAGGCTGGGGGAGGACCTCGACGCCGGGGAAGCGGTCCTGGAGCATCTCGGCGACGCTGCGCGCGTTGGTGCGTCGCGTTTCGGCGCCGTCGACGGAGGCGATGGCGCCGGTGACGGAGGCGCGGTCGGCGGTGCCGTAGCCGACGTCGACGGGGCGGGGGGCGGGCTCGGGGGCCGGTCCGCGGTGGTGGCAGGCAGCCGCGGCGAGGGCGACGGCGAGCGAGACGAGCGCAGTAGCGGCGCGGCGCGGAGCACGGGGAGGCGACATGGCGGGCCTCGTGATATCTGGCGGCGAGAAGGCGGCCGCCGTCCAGCGGCCGGGATGCGTTCGCCGGTGGTGCACCTCAGTGAGCTACAACAATCGGCGAGGGGTGGCAAGGGCGGCGTACGGCGTCGAACGATCGGCGGGGGGAACGCGTAGACGCTGATGCGATGGCGGCGACGCGCCGGTCGCGAGGGGGGCCGGCAACGGGTGCATTGCCGGCGCCCGATGGTGGCAGTACATTGGCGCTCCCCTGTACTTAAACGATTAAGTCCGGGCATGATCGTGCTCGCTCGATCCAGGAGATCTCGCATGGACGATTCACCGCTTCCGCGCCGCTCCTTCCTCACCCTCGCCGCCGCAAGCGTCGCCGCAGGCGTTGCCGCGACCGCGCTCGACGCCCCGCGGGTCGCGCACGCCGCGCCCACCGACCCACCCGACGACGACGACCGTGGCCGGGCGGCGAAGACCACTCCCGCGCTCAAGCTCGGCGTCGCCAGCTACTCCCTCCGCAAGTTCCCGCGCGACCGGATGATCGAGATGGTCAAGGCGCTGCGGACACCGTACGTGAACCTCAAGTCCGTTCACCTCCCCTACGAGCTCTCCCCCGCCGACCTCGCCGCGGCGCGCAAGGAGATCGAGGACGCCGGCCTCCACATCGTCGGCGGCGGCACGATCACCTTCGACAAGGACACCGACGAGGACGTCCAGCGCTACTTCGACTACGCGAAGGCCGCCGGGATGCCGACCATCGTCTGCACGATGGACCCCGCGATCCTCCCTCGCGTCGAGAAGTTCGCGAAGCAGTACGACATCCGCATCGCCATCCACAACCATGGCACCGAGGACAAGCGCTTCCCGTCGCCGTACGACGTCCTCAAGCACGTGAAGTCGATGGACCGCCGCATGGGACTCTGCATCGACATCGGCCACACCGTGCGCACCGGCACCGACGTCGTGCAGGCGGTCGCCGACGCGGGGCCGCGCCTCCACGACATGCACGTCAAGGATCTGCGCGATCTCTCGGCCAAGGAGAGCCAGGTGATCGTCGGCGAGGGCGCCATCCCCGTCGCCGAGATCTTCCGGCAGCTCATCGCCATGCGCTACCCGGGCTACGTCAACCTCGAGTACGAGATCGACGCCGACGATCCGCTTCCCGGGATGAAACAGTCGTTCGCCCACATGCGGGGCATCCTCGCCGGACTCGAGGCGAACCGCTCCCGCGCCCGCACCCCCCGGCGCGTCGCTGCCCGTTAGGCAGCGCCGCAGCCCGGCCCCTCCCTGTCCCGCCACCACCAATCACTGACGCGAGGTGATGTCCATGTCCGACCAGCAGCAGCCCGGCGGCGCCACGCCCCCGGAACAGGAACGCGAGCTTCCGCGGCGCGACTTCCTCCGTGCCGCCGCCCTCGGCGCCGCCGGCCTCGCCGTGTCGGGAATCCCGGGTGTGAGCCACGCCGCGTCGCTCCCCGCCGCGAGCTACGCGCGCATCCTCGGTGCCAACGACCGCGTGCGCGTCGGCATCGTCGGGTTCTCGGATCGCTTCCGCCAGGCCCACCTCCCTGTCTACGCGAAGCTAGGCAAGGAGACGAATTTCGAGATCGTCGGACTCTCCGACATCTGGAGCGTCCGCCGCGACGAGGGAGTCGCGAAGATCCAGCAGGCGACCGGCTCGAAGGTCCGCTCGTTCCGGAACAACGAGGAGATGTACGCCTCGAAGACCACCGACGCCGTCGTCATCTCGACGGCGGACTTTCAGCACGCCTACCACGGCGTGGAAGCCATGCAGGCGGGGCAGGACGCGTACATCGAGAAGCCGCTCGCCCACACGATGGCCGACGCGACCGCGATCCGCGATGCCGTGAAGAAGTCCGGCCGCATCGTGCAGATCGGCACGCAGCGCCGCAGCGCCGCGAACTACAAGCAGGCGAACGAGTACCTCCGCTCGGGAAAGTTCGGGGACATCGTGATGGCCGAGATGACGTGGAACGTCAACCAGCCCGGCCGCTGGCGCCGTCCCGCGCTCGTCGCCCAGATCCGTGAGCAGGACACCGACTGGAAGCGCTACCTGATCAACCAGCCGTGGGAGGCGTGGGACCCGCGCAAGTACCTCGAGTATCGCCTCTTCTGGCCGTACTCCTCCGGCATCCCCGACCAGTGGCTCGTCCACCAGATCGACACCGTGCACTGGTTCACCGACCTGCCGCACCCGCGCAGCGTCGTTGCCAACGGCGGCGTCTATCTCTGGAAGGACGGCCGCAAGAACTGGGACACGATCACGATCGTGTTCGACTACGGCCCGCTCGACGATCCGACCAAGGGGTTCCAGGTGACCTACTCGTCGCGCATGACCAACTCGGCCGGCGAAACGAAGGAGTATTACTACTCGAACGGCGGGATGCTCAACCTCGACACCAACGAGATCACCCCCACCGGCGGACTCGGCGCGAAGGCGGCGGCGGAGATGCAGATGCAGGCGAACCTGCTGCCGGCGTCGAAGCTCTCCGAGGTGGTGAAGACGGAGACGAGCGCGAACACCGGCGCCGATCCCTCGACGACGGCGCACATCCGCAACTGGATGGAGAGCGTGCGCGCGCGGCGGAAGCCTAACGCGGACATCGAGGCGGGCTACAACCACTCGGTCGCGCTCTGCATGACGATCGCCGCGATCCAGACCGGCAAGAAGGTGACCTTCGACGATGTGCAGCAGCGCGTCGTCGTCGCCTGACGGCGCACCCGGACGGCACCGCGCCGTCCGGGCGCATCACCCCTCACGTGATTCCCGATCGATGCGAAGCAGGCCTGCTCTCCCCGTGCTCGCTCTCTCCGCGCTCGCCGGCGCGCTGGCCTGCGCACCGGCGGCGCCCGCACCGGCGCCCGCACCGGCCCCCGCCGCCGCGATGACGACGTCGGCGAAGCTGCGCGTGGAGGTCGTCCCCGACGACGCGAACCGCCGCGTCGATGTGCTCGTCGGCGGCAGGCCGTTCACGTCGTACATCTATCCCACGGTCCTGAAGAAGCCGGTGCTCTTCCCCCTCCGCACGGCGACGGGGCTCGTCGTCACACGGGGCTGGCCCCTCGACCCGCGTCCCGGTGAGCGCGTCGATCATCCGCACCACGTCGGGCTCTGGCTCAACTACGAGAACGTCAACGGGCTCGATTTCTGGAACAACTCCGACGCGATCAAGCCGGAAAACGCGGCGAAGATGGGAACGATCCTGCATCGCTCCGCGATGCCGACGAGCGGCGACGGTGAAGGCTCGCTCGACGCCACCGCCGACTGGGTGGACTGGCAGGGACAGGTCCTCCTTCACGAGCGAACGCGCTACGTCTTCCGCGCGGCGGGGAACGTGCGCGCGATCGATCGCACGACGACACTGACCGCGGCCGGCCAGCCGGTCGCGTTTCCCGACGCGAAAGACGGGATGCTCGGCCTGCGCGTGCGGCGCGAGCTGGAGCTCCCCTCGACGAAGGCGGAGGTGTTCACCGACGCGAGCGGGCGCGCGACCGCGGTGCCGGTGCTGAACAACGAGGGCGTCACCGGGAACTATCACACCTCCGAAGGCGTCGAAGGTGAGGCAGCGTGGGGCACGCGCGGGCGCTGGACGAGCCTGACCGGTTCCGTCGAGGGACAGCCGGTCACGATCGCGATCCTCGATCATCCGCGGAACCCGGGATTCCCGACCTACTGGCATGCACGCGGGTACGGACTGTTCGCGGCGAACCCGCTCGGCCAGAAGATCTTCAGCAATGGAAAGCAGGAGCTGGGCTTCAATCTCGCGCCCGGCCAGTCCACGACGTTCCGGTATCGCGTCCTGATCATCTCGGGCACGGCGACACCGGAATCGATCGAGCGGGAGTACGCCGATTTCGCGGCCGTCGGGCAATGACGTCCTCGCAATCCCGCGATGTATCATGAAGCGGCGCCACCGCGCGGCCGCGACGTTACGCTTCGTTCACTCGACGGCTGGATGACGGGATGATGGATGATTCGCGATCGGATGGACGGGGACGGAGCATCGAGCGCGACGCCGACTCGCTGGTGCTGCACGAGGATCGTTTCTTCGATCCCGACCCCGCCGTCCGTCGAGCGGCCCGCGCGCTGTACGAGGAGACGCGCCATCTTCCGCTCGTCTGCCCGCACGGTCACGTCGATCCGCAACTCCTCGCCGAGGACGAGCCGTTCGCGGAACCGACCGCGCTGCTGATCATCCCGGACCACTACATCTTCCGCCTGCTCTACGCGCGCGGCGTGCCGATGGAGTCGCTCGGGATCCCGACGCGGGACGGCACGCCGGTCGAGCGCGACCCGCGCAGGATCTGGCAGCGCGTCGCCGACCACTACTACCTGTTCCGCGGCACGCCGACGGGAATGTGGCTCGACGCGGAGCTTGCCGAGGTGTTCGGCGTCCGCTCGAAGCTCGGACCGGCGACGGCGCAGGCGATCTACGACGAGATCGCCGAGCGGCTCGCGACGCCGGAGTTCCGCCCGCGCGCGCTGTTCGAGCGCTTCAACATCGAGGTACTCGCGACCACCGACAAGGCGAGCGACCCGCTCGCGCACCATGCCGCGATCCGCGACTCGGAGTGGGATGGGAGGGTGATCCCGACCTTTCGTCCCGACGCGACGTTCCGCATCGCGGCGAGCGGCTGGCGCGAGGAGATCGCGGCGCTCGCCGTACTGACGCGGGCGGAGATCGGCGACTTCGCCGCCTTCATCGCCGCGCTCGAGAACCGGCGTGCGTTCTTCAAGGAGATGGGGGCGACCGCCACCGATCACGCGGTACTCGTGCCGTACACCGAGCGCCTCTCGGCGCTGGAGGCGGACCGGCTGTTCCGGCGCGCGTCGCGCGGCGAGGCGACGGCCGAGGACCAGGCGCGCTTCGAGGCGCACATGCTGATGGAGATGGCGCGCATGTCCGCCGAGGATGGTCTGGTGATGCAGCTGCACCCCGGCGCGCTGCGCGACCACAACGCGCAGGTCCTCACCCGCTTCGGCATCGACAAGGGCGCGGACATTCCCATCGCGACGGAGTACACGCGCAACCTGCGCGCGCTGCTCAACGCGTACGGCAACGATCCCCGGCTCACGCTCGTGCTCTTCACCCTCGACGAATCCACGTACGCGCGCGAGCTCGCGCCGCTCGCGGGGCACTACCCCGCGGTCCGACTCGGCCCGCCGTGGTGGTTCCACGACTCGCTCGAGGGGATGCGCCGGTTCCGCGAGCGGACAACGGAGACGGCCGGGATCTACAAGACGGCGGGGTTCAACGACGACACGCGCGCCTTCTGCTCGATCCCGGCGCGGCACGACCTCGCCCGGCGGGCGGACGCGAACTTCCTCGGCGGACTCGTCGCGCGCCATGTCGTGGACATGCCGGACGCGCGGGCGATGGCCCACGCGCTCGCCTACGGGCTGGCGAAGGAGACCTATCGGCTCGGGGCGAGGCGCGAGACGCGAGCGGCGGCGGCGACCGGCAAGCCGGCGTGACAACGGCACCGGCCGAGCCCCGGACGGCACGCCCGGACGCGATCCGCATCCATGACGCGGACGATGTCGCCGTCGCGACACGAGCGTTAGGCAGGGGTACCGCGATCGTCGCCGGCGGGGAGCGACTCACCGCGGAGACGGACGTGCCGGCAGCACACAAGATCGCGCTGCGCGACATCGCCGCTGGCGAGCCGGTGAAGAAGTACGGTTTCACCATCGGCTGCGCCACGGAACCGATCGCGCGCGGCGCCTGGGTGCACTCGCACAACCTCCGCACGCAGCTCGAGGGAGTAACGGGGTACGCCTACACGCCTGACGCGCGCCGGGAGACCGCCGGCCCCGGGGAAACGGCGAGCTTTCTCGGCTACCGGCGCGGCAACGGCCGGGTCGGCACCCGCAACGAGGTGTGGGTGCTCAACACCGTCGGCTGCGTGAACTTCATCGCCGAGGGCGTGGCGCGGCTGTCGAACGAGCGCTTTGCCGAGGTCGTCGATGGAGTGCACGCATTCGGGCATCCCTTCGGCTGCAGCCAGCTTGGCGACGACCTGCGGAACACCCAGCGCATCCTCGCCGGGCTGCTCGCGCACCCGAACGCGGGCGGTGTGCTGGTGCTCGGGCTGGGCTGCGAGAACAACCAGCTGGACGATCTGCTCGCGCTGGCCGGTGACGTCGATCGCAGCCGGCTGCGCTACTTCAACACGCAGGAGGTGGTCGATGAGCGCGAGACCGCGCTCACCGCGATTGCCGAGCTCGTGGCGCGGATGGAAGGGGACCGCCGGGTGGAGACGCCGGCGTCGGAGCTGATCCTCGGCCACAAGTGCGGAGGCTCGGACGGCTTCAGCGGGATCTCGGCGAACCCGCTCGTGGGCCGCATCGCCGACCGCCTCACCGCGTCCGGCGGGGGCGTCCTCGTCACCGAGGTCCCCGAGATGTTCGGCGCGGAGCAGGTGCTCATGAACCGCGCGGCGAGCCGCGAGGTGTACGAGCAGATCGTCGCGATGGTGAACGACTTCAAGCAGTACTTCCTCCGCCACGGCCAGCCGATCTACGAGAATCCCTCCCCGGGAAACAGGGCCGGAGGGCTGACGACGCTCGAGGAGAAGTCGCTCGGCGCGATCCAGAAGGGGGGACACGCGACGGTGACGCGGGTGCTGCGCTACGGTGACCGCGCGGCGACCGGCGGGCTCTCCCTGCTCGAGGCCCCCGGCAACGACGGCGTCTCATCCACGGCGATGACCGCGAGCGGGGCGACGGTCCTGCTCTTCACCACCGGGCGCGGCACACCGTTAGGCTTTCCCGTGCCGACGATCAAGATCTCGTCGAACAGCGAGATCGCGGTGAAGAAGCCGCACTGGATCGACTTCAACGCCGGCACGCTCCTCGACGGCACGACGACCGCCGAGCAGCTCACCGACGAGCTGTTCGCGTATGTGCTCGCCGTCGCCTCGGGGCGGACGCGAACCAACAACGAGCGGAACGGCCATCGCGAGATCGCGATCTGGAAGGAAGGAGTGACACTCTGACGACGCTGCCGACGCTGTCGCGCGCGCTGCTGCGCGCGCCCGGTTTCGCGGAACGCCGCGATCTGCTCGTTCCCCCGTCCGCGCTGCTCGATCTGCCCGAGCGGGTGGTGCAGTTCGGGACGGGGGGATTTCTCCGCGGCTTCGTCGAGTTCTTCGTGGACGAAGCGAACCGGCAGGGGCGGTTCGGTGGCCGGATCGTCGCCGTCGGCTCGACGGGGAGCGGCCGGGACGGGCGGCTCAACGATCAGGACGGGCTGTATACCCTCGTCGCGCGCGGGATCGTGCAGGGCGAGCCCCGCGAGGAGCGGCGGATCGTCGCCTCCCTCAGCCGCGCGCTCTCGGCGGTGGACGACTGGGACGCGGTGCTCGCGCTCGCGGGCAGTCCCGAGCTGCGCCTCGTCGTGTCGAACACGACGGAGGTCGGCATCACGCTCGACGAGCGCGACGGCCCCGACTCTGCACCGCCTCGCTCCTTTCCAGCGAAGCTCGCGCGGTTCCTCGCCGAACGCGGGCGCGCGGTTGGTTACGACACGACCCGGGGAGTCCTGGTGCTCCCGTGCGAGCTGATCGAAGGGAACGGCGACCGGCTGCGCCAGATCGTGCTCGCGCACCTTCGCCGATGGCGGGTGGGCGGAGAGGTCGAGCGCTGGGTCGAGCAGGCGGTCCCCTTCTGCAACACCCTCGTCGACCGGATCGTCCCCGGCGCGCCGACCGAGGAGGACGGCGCGGCGCTCCGCGACGCGCTGGGCTACGACGATCGGATGCTGACCACCGCGGAGCTGTACCGGCTGTTCGCGATCGAGCGCCCGCGCGACGCCGCGGGCGCGGCGATGCTCGACGGGCTCGGCCTGACCGGCGCGGACGATGGCATCGTCGTCGCCAGTGACATCGCTCCGTATCGCGAGCGAAAGGTGCGCCTGCTCAACGGGGCGCACACGATCATGGTGCCGCTCGCGCTGCTGCACGGATGCGCCACCGTGCGCGAGGCACTCGAGCACGACACGATCGGCCGCTTCCTGCGCCGAGCGCTGCTCGACGAGCTCGTGCCCGCGACCGACGCGCCCGGCGCGGAACAGTTCGCGCGCGACGTGCTCGATCGGTTCGCGAATCCCTTCATCGATCACGCGCTCATCGACATCACGCTGCAGGGCACGATGAAGATGCGCGTGCGGATCGCGCCGTCGATCGTGAGGTACGCGGCACGGATGGGTCGCCCTCCTGCCTCGCTCGCCTTCGGGTTCGCGGCCTGGCTGCTCTTCATGCGCGGCGACCTCCAGGATGCACGACGGCGAGCAGGTGCTCCGGTGCCGGCCGACGACCAGGCGGCGGCGGCGCGCTCGCTCTGGAGCGTGGCGACGGCGAGCGACGAGCACGGTGTTGCGCGGCTCGTCGCGTCGGCGTTCGCCGACGAAGCGGTGGGGGGAGCGGAGCTCGGCAGCGTTCACGGCTTCGCGGCGGCGGTGACGGAGAGCCTGACGCGCATGCTGCGCGACGGCGTTCCGTCGGCGCTGGAAGCGCATCTCGCGGGTGCGCTCGTATGACTGCCCCCGCTTGACGCCCCGCTCCACAGCGCGAAGTTAGGACATGCGAACACTCACATT
>DASSZC010000079.1:0-3659 GCA_035702925.1 Gemmatimonadaceae bacterium
TCGTCAGCGGGACGTCGAAGTTCGAGGACGTCGCCCGTGCCGAGTCATCGGACACCGCCTCGGCGTCGCAGGGCGGGTCGCTCGGACGCGGCCCCCGCGGCCGCTTCGTCAAGGCGTTCGAGGATGCCGCCTTCGCGCTCAAGACGGGTGAGATCTCGCAGCCGGTCCAGACGCAGTTCGGCTACCACCTCATCAAGGTCGATGAGCGGAAGGGCGACACGGTTTCCGTCAGCCACATCCTGATCCCGATCCAGCAGCGCGACTCGGCGGCGACGGCGACCGATCGCCTCGCCGACCAGCTCGGCCGCGCCGCCGGTAAGACCCAGCCCGAGGTCTTCGACAGCGCCGCCAGGGCGTTAGGCCTGACGATCGTCCACGAGCCGGTGATCGAGGGACAGCCGGCGCTGATGAACGGCGCCTACGTCCCGGACGTCAGCGCCTGGGCCTTCAAGGGCGCGCAGCGCGGGGAGACGAGCGACCTGGTGGACGCCGACAACGCGTACTACCTCGCGCGGCTCGATTCGATCGACCACGGCGGGGTTCCGACCGTCGCGTCGGCGAAAGCGGAGCTGACGGCCGCGGTGCGCCGCGAGAAGAAGATCGACATGCTCGTCGCCCAGGCCGACAGCCTCGCCCGTGATGCGGCGACGACCTCCCTCGAGGCGGCGGCGCAGAAGCGCGGAATGACAGCGGTGCAGACGCCGATGTTCACCCGCAACAGCATCCTCACCGAGATCGGCCGCTACAACCAGGCGATCGGCGCGGCGTTCTCGCTCCCGGTCGGCGTGGTCAGCGCTCCGATTCGCACCCCGACCGCGGTCGTCGTCGAGCGCGTCGACGCACGCAAGCTCGCCGAGCGTGGGGCCTTCGAAGCGCAGAAGGTCGCCCAGCGCGGACAGCTCGAGGAGTTGCTGCGCCGCAAGCGCGTGCAGGACTTCGTCGCCAACCTCCGCGCCGAGGCGAAGATCGTGAACAACCAGAAGAAGATCGAGCAGGCGGCGCGGCGGACGTCGGAAAGCTGAGTCTCTTCCGCTGTTAGATGTTACGACGTAGCCCCCGGCGCTTTGCGCCGGGGGCTACGTCGTTCGTGGCGATCGGCGGTAAGCGGTAAGCTGCAAGCAGTCAGCGACTGCGGTTCACGAAGTCGCTGACTGCTTATCGCTTACCGCTGATCACTCACGACAAAAGCCGCTTCGGCTCGGGGCGCTCTTCCGTCGAGGCGGCGTCGCGCGGAGCGGGGCGCTCGCCCGGAGCGAGCGAATCACGCTGCGGCGGCGGGGCGACGCGGTCGTCGCGGACCGAGTCGGTGATGTCGCGCTGGACGTCGTTCATGTTCTTCTTGAACTCCTTGATCCCCTTGCCGAACGAGCCGGCGATCTCGGGAATCCGCTTCGCGCCGAACAGCAGCAGCACGACGACGAGCAGGAGCATGATCTCGGTGAAGCCGATATTTCCCAATCCCATAATGCCTCCCTCGCAACGGCTAGAACAATGACCGGGCGATCAGATAGGCCACGAGCACTCCGGCGAGGCTCAGCAGCGAGACATCCAGGGCGACCGGCCCTAACGCGAACTTGAGAATCACGAGATCGACGCTGACGGGTCCGAACGACGGCGTCACGCCGGTCGTGAGGAACTCCTTCACCGCTCCCGCCGGCAGGAACTTCCGGCAGAAGTGCGTCATGAAGCCACCGACGATGAAGCCGATGGTGAGGACCGCCACGTGAAACCCCGGACGGTGCCGCGACGATCCCTGCCTTGAACTTATTACCATCGGCGCTCCATGACGTACGTGATCGCATCGGAAAGCGCTGCACGTGCCGCACTCTCGGGCAACCCGTGCAGTGCCGCGTCCGCTTCATCGGCGAACGACTCGCCCTTCCGTCGTGCGTACTCTATCCCCCCCGACTCGGCGACGATCGCCACCACCTCGGCGATGCTCGCGTCGTCAGGGGTGTCCTGCGCGAACATGGCATCGACGCGCGCCCGCGCCGCCGGCCCCATCTCGCGCAGCGCCGCGATGAGCGGAAGAGTCACCTTCCGTTCCCGCAGGTCGAGGCCCGTCGGCTTCCCCGTCACCGCCGCGTCGGCGGTGTAGTCGAGCAGGTCGTCGGCGACCTGGAAAGCCATCCCGAGCAGCTCGCCGTAGCGGCGCAGCTCGGCGCGGTACCGCTCCGCACCGCTGATCGCCCCGATCTCGCACGCGCCGGAGAGCAGCGACGCCGTCTTCGCGCGATTCAGCGCGTAGTAGTCGTCCTCGGAGAACGCCAGCCGGTCGAACGACGCCAGCTGCCGCATCTCGCCGATGGTCATCTGCGTCGAGACGTCGGTCAGGATGCGCAGCGGCTCGATGTCGCCGCCCTTGACCAGGGTGCCTAACGCGCGCGAGTACAGGTAGTCGCCCATGATGACCGACACCTGGTGGCTGAACAGCGAGTTGATCGTCGGCATCCCGCGGCGCAGCGTCGAGTGATCGACGGCGTCGTCGTGGACGAGCGTCGCGAGGTGCATCAGCTCGATCACCGCGGCCAGCGTCGTCACGCGCGCCTGCGGGCGGTCGGCGACCTGGCTCGAGAGCAGCGTCAGCGTCGGGCGGAACATCTTCCCGCGCATCCGCAGCAGGTGTTCGTTCACCTCGGTGATGAGCCCGAAGTCGGCGGCGACGATGCGGCGCAGCTCATCGGCGACCCGGTCGAGCGCCTCGCGAACCGGCGCCTGGATGTCGCTCAGCTCCGGAGCGGCCGACGGGCGCGGAAGCGTGCTCACGTCGCGACCCGCTCCAGCGCCGCGATGCGATCGCTGACGTCACGGAACTCGATGTCCACCGCGAAGACGCGCTGGTAGTAGACCAGCGCTTCGGGCCACTGCTGGAGCGCCTCGTGGCAGTAGCCGAGGAGATAGAGGACTCCGACGAGCTGCTCGTCGGTGTGCCCGGGCTCGAGGAGCGCGCGCGAGAGCAGCGTCGCCGCGACCTGGAACTGCGACTTCTCGAGGAAGCACTGGCCGAGCGACTCGTAGGCGCGGACGCGGTCGTGCGGGGCGCGGAGCGCCTTCTGGAACTCGCTGATCGCCTCGTCGACGAGCCCCATCTCCTTGTACGCGACGCCGAGGTCGTAGTGCGCCTGATGGTCTTCCTCTTCGACGTTCTGGGCGACCCCCTGCTTGAAGGCGCGCAGCATGTCGGCGAAGTCCGCTTCCTCGTTGCCGGTCGGCGCCTGCTCCTGCACGACCATGCGCGTCGACTTCGGCTGGTCGTCGTCGCGAATCCACTCGCCGAGGTTGACGAAGCCCGCCGGGTCGGTCGGGATCTTCGGCTCGACCTTCGCGGGCTCGGGCTCCGGCTCGCGCTTCGATTCGCCGGTGTAGCGGCGGAACACCCCCGAGCGCTCCGGCGTGCCGACCGACTTGCGGTCGAGGGCGGCCTGGGACTTTCGCGCAGCGTTAGGCGCGGCGGTCGGCTCGATGAACGCGCTCAGCGCCGCCTGCGCGCGGATCTCCTCGGGCGCGAGCTCGAGCACGCGCTGGTAGACGGTGCGCGCCTTGTCCGCCTGGCCGCTGCGGAAGAGGGCGTCGGCCAGCTCGAGGTACGCGTCGACCAGGCGTGAGCGGTCGTTCGTCCGGAACGCGTACTCGACCCGCTTCTGGTGGTGGCGGACCGA
>DASSZC010000061.1:0-9223 GCA_035702925.1 Gemmatimonadaceae bacterium
CGGCGGGCAGCGCCACGAACGCACCCGCGTCCGCGCCGAGCCGCGAGCTGCGCGACGGACCGGTGGAGATCCTGCTCGTCGACGACCGACCGGAGAACCTGCTCGCGCTGGAGGCGATCCTCGAGCCGCTCGGCCAGAACCTCGTCCGCGCGAACTCGGGTGAAGAGGCGCTCAAGCACCTGCTCACCCGCGACTTCGCCGCGATCCTGCTCGACGTGCAGATGCCGGGGATCGACGGCTTCGAGACGGCGCGGCTCATCAAGTCGCGCGAACGCACCAAGTACATCCCGATCATCTTCCTCACGGCCATCAGCAAGGACGAGGAGTACGTCTTCGAGGGATACTCGGTCGGCGCGGTGGACTACATGTTCAAGCCGTTCCAGCCGGACATCCTGCGGTCGAAGGTCTCCGTGTTCGTGGACCTCTATCGCAAGCAGGAGCAGATCAAGGTGCAGGACGACCTGCTCCGCGAGAGCGAGCGCCGCGAGCTCGAGCTCCGCCATCGCGCCGAGCTGCGCGAGACGCAGGCCCGCCTCGCCGAGGTCGTCGACGGCGCGATGGACGCGATCGTCATGTTCGACGAGCGGCAGCGCATCACGCTCTTCAACGAGGCAGCCGAGCGCACCTTCTGCATCACCGCGCGCGAGGCAGTCGGCACCTCGATCGGACGGATCTTCCCCGAGCGCCAGCGCCCGCAACAGCTGGCCGCGCTGCTCGGCGCGTCGCCACACGAGCACGACGACACCTGCGCCACCGAGAAGCCGATGACGCGCCACGTCATCAGCCTGATCGCCTGCCGCGGCGTATCGGGAGAGGAATTCCCCCTCGAGGCATCGGTGTCCCGCCTCGACGAGGGAGATCTCCGGCTGTACACGATGATCGCGCGCGACATCACCGAGCGCGTGCGCGCCGAGCAGGCGCTGAAGCAGCAAGCCGAGTCGCTCGCCCGCACCTCGGAAGAGCTGCGCGCGGCGAACGAGGAGCTGCAGCGGCGGCAGGGAGAGATCGAGGCGGCGATGACCGCGCGCAGCAGGTTCTACGCGTCGATGTCGCACGAGCTGCGCACCCCGATCAACGCCATCCTCGGCTACAGCACGCTGATGCTGGAGAACATCTACGGGGCGCTGAACGAGAAGCAGGCGGAGGGAATCCAGCGCACGCACCGCGCGGCGAAGCACCTGCTCGAGCTGGTGAACGACGTGCTCGATCTCTCGAAGATCGAAGCGGGAAAGATCGACCTGAAGATGCAGCCGACGGCGTTCCCCGACCTGATCGACGACCTTTTCGTCACGGTCCGCCCCCTCGCCGACGAGCGCGGCAGCACCCTGACGATGGAGCACGAGGGTGGTCCGCAGACGATCGTCACCGATCCGCGCCGTGTCCGGCAGATTCTCCTCAACCTGCTCTCGAACGCGATCAAGTTCGGGCTCGGCAAGCCGATCACCGTGCGGTCGCGGCTGCGCGAGGACTCCCGCTTCGAAGTCGAAGTGATCGACCAGGGGATCGGCATCGGCGCCGAGGACCTCGAGCGCATCTTCGACGAGTTCGTGCAGATCGGAAAGAGCGCGCAGCAGCAGGAGGGCACCGGCCTCGGCCTGCCGATCTCGAAGCGCCTCGCCGAGCTGCTGCACGGCGAGCTGCTGGTTCACTCGAAGCCCGGTGAAGGCAGCCGCTTCCAGCTCGTCCTCCCCACCGGTCCCGAGCCGCGCCCCTCCGGCGAAGAACGCGCGCGCCAGGCAGCGACCGTCGGCTGAGGGCGAGGACTGCGGGGGTAAGGCGGAACTGCAACAACCTTATCACAGAGAACTGCACGAGGAAAAAAGAGAGCACAGAGGAAGCGGGCTACATGGGTCACTTCGCGCCGAGCTCGAACGGCCCCACCTTTTCGGCCCCGGTGCGAGGTCCCTCCCGCATCGCCGCCGTGTTCTGTGAGCTCGCAGTTCCTCGTGCAGTTCTCTGTGATAAAGCTGTTGCCGTTCCGCCTTTACCCCCGCCGTTTCTCGCCCCGACGGCCGCGCCCGCCGGTGGAACTTCGTTCGCCATTTGGGTACACCACCGTGACGCATGTCGCGTTGCGGCACGTCACATCGGTGCTACATTGCTGATGTCCGTCGTTCCCCCCTCGATGGTGCGTCCCATGGTCGTTCTCTGCGTTGCCAGACACCTGTACCTGGCCCAGCATCTGGCGCGTGTGCTCGCGCAGGCCGGTGCGGCAACTCGCAGCGCGGTCGGCCTCCGCGAGGCCCGTCTCGTCGCCGCCGACTGCTCTCCCGACGTCGTCGCCGCCGACTACGACCTGCTCGCGACGCTCTCGCTGAACGAGTGGGAACAGGACGACATACTCTCCCGTCGTCCGGTCATCGCGGTGAGCCTAACGCGACGCCCCGGGGAGTCGAACGCCCTCGACGTGAACGGGATCGCCGGCTGCCTCTACCTCCCCGAGGTCGGCGGTCCAGGGGTGCTGCGCGTGCTGCAGGCCGCCGCCGAGCGCGCCGCCGTTCGCGCGCCGCAGGGCGCGCTGTCTTGGCCGGGTCGCGCCCAGCCCCACGCCGCGAGCTGAAATAGCGCTCTCCCGCCGTCAGCCCCTCGTGGCGCGGCGGGCGTGGGGATTAGATTTCGCGCATGGGTACACCCGCGATCACGAGCGTCTTCAACGACGGCTACGTCGCTGAACAACTCGAAGCCTACCGCCGCGACCCGTCCTCCGTCGACGAGTCGTGGCGCCAGTTCTTTCGCCTCGCCGAGCAGCTCGGCTCTGGCTCTGCCAGCGGCACCAGCGGCGGCGGTGCCTCTCCCGGCGGCGGCGACATCGCGACGATGCGCGCCGTCGCCGGCGCCGCATCGCTCGTCGCCTCGATCCGCCAGTACGGGCATCTCGCCGTCCAGGTCGACCCGCTGGGGAGCGCCCCTCCCGGCGCCGCCGAGCTCACCCCCGAATATCACGGGATCGCCGAGCGCGACCTCGCCCGCGTCCCCGCCGCAGCGTTAGGCTTCGACGGCTTCGCGACCGCGGCCGACGTCGTCCGCGCGCTGCGCGAGGCGTACTCCGGCGCGATCGGGTATGAGCTCGAGCACATCGCCTCCGACGACGAGCGCGAATGGCTGCGGCACGTCATCGAGACGCGCGAGTTCACGAAGGCACTCGACCCCGAGGCGAAGAAGCGACTCCTCGCCCGGCTGACCGAGGTCGATGGCCTCGAGCGCTTCCTCGGCTTCGCCTTCCAGGGGAAGAAGCGGTTCTCGATCGAGGGAACCGACGCCCTTGTCCCGATCCTCGATGCGGCGATCGACGGCGCGGCGCGCCGCGGCGCGCGCAAGGTCGCGATCGGGATGGCGCATCGCGGCCGGCTCAACGTCCTCACCCACGTGCTGGGCAAGCCGTACGCGGCGCTGTTCACCGAGTTCGAGGGACGCCGCCAGGGATCGCAGCCGGAGAGCGAGACCGGCGACGTGAAGTATCACATGGGCTTCCGAGGCACGCGCAGCATCGACGGCGCCACCGTCGAAGTCTCGCTCGTCCCGAACCCGAGCCATCTCGAGGTCGTGAATCCGGTGGTCGCCGGCGTCGCCCGTGCCCTCGAGCGCACCCTCCCCGCCGAGCAGCGCGAGGCGGCGGTGCTGCCGATCCTCGTCCATGGCGACTCGGCGTTCGCCGGCGAGGGCGTGGTCGCCGAGACGCTGAACATGTCGCGGCTGCGCGGCTACTCGGTGGGCGGCACGCTTCACGTCATCACGAACAACCAGGTCGGCTTCACGACCGACCCGATCGACGCGCGCTCGACGCACTACGCGAGCGACCTGGCGAAGGGGTTCGAGATCCCGGTGCTGCACGTGAACGGCGACGACGTCGAGGCCTGCGTCGCCGCGGTCGCCATGTGCATCGCCTATCGCGAGCGCTTCCGGAAGGACATCCTGATCGACCTCGTCGGCTACCGTCGTCATGGCCACAACGAGACCGACGAGCCCTCGTTCACCCAGCCGGAGCTCTACAAGCTGGTGAAGGCGCACCCGACCCCACGGCAGGTGTGGGGACAGCGCCTCGTGCGCGACGGGGTCATCAGCGACGCCGACGTCGAGCGCGTGGACAAGGAGTTCGCGGCGAAGCTCGGCAAGATCCTCGACGAGATGCGCGCCGCCGGCGCGGCCGCCACGAACGGCGATCCCGGCAAGCCGGCCGCGGCGCCGCTGCCTAACGGCGCGCCGGACACCGGGGTGCCGCTGGCGCGGCTGGCCGCCCTCAACGAGGCGCTGCTCGCCTGGCCCGCCGGCCTCCAGCCGCACCGCAACGTCGCGAAGACCCTCGGCCGCCGCCGCGAAGCGTTAGGCGGTGCCGCCGCGATCGACTGGGGGCACGCCGAGGCGCTCGCCTTCGCGTCGCTGGTCGCCGACGGCACCTCGGTCCGGATCACCGGTCAGGACGCCGAGCGGGGAACATTCTCGCACCGCCAGGCGGTGCTCCACGACATGGAGACGGGGAAGACCTTCACCCCGCTCGCCCACCTCCCCGAGGCGAAGGCGACCTTCGAGGTCTACAACAGCCCGCTCGCCGAGACGGCGGTGATGGGCTTCGAGTACGGCTTCAGCACCGCGGCCGCCGACACGCTCGTCCTCTGGGAGGCGCAGTACGGCGACTTCGTCAACGTCGCGCAGCCGATCATGGACCAGTTCGTGTTCGCCGACCGCGCGAAGTGGGGACAGAGCTCGGGGCTCGTCCTGCTCCTGCCGCACGGCTACGAAGGGGGCGGCCCCGAGCACTCGAGCGCGCGTCTCGAGCGCTTCCTCCAGGCGTGCGCGGAAGGGAACATGATCGTCGCCTATCCGTCGACGCCGGCGCAGTACTTCCACATCCTCCGCCGTCAGGCGCGGCTCTCGCAGCGCCGCCCGATGGTGCTGATGCAGCCGAAGTCGCTCCTCCGCATGCCCGAGGCGGCGGCGAAGGCCGACGACCTCGTGACTGGCAAGTTCCACCCGGTGATCGACGACGCGCAGGCCTCGCAGCAGCGCGAGCAGGTGCGCCGCCTCGTCTTCTGCACGGCGAAGATGTACTACGACCTCGCCGCGGCGCGGAAGGACAACGCGGTCGCGCTCATCCGCGTCGATGAGCTGTATCCCTGGCCGCACGAGGAGATCGGGCGCGTCGTCGATCTCTATCCCGCGGTCGAGGATGTGGTCTGGGCGCAGGAAGAGCCGAAGAACATGGGCGCCTGGACGTACGTCGCCCCTCGGCTGCGCGCGCTGGTGGGGAACATCCAGGAGATGCGCTATGTTGGTCGCCCGGAGCGGGCGAGTCCCGCCGAGGGCTACGAGGCCGCGCACAAGGCCGAGCAGGCGCGCATCGTCGCTGAAGCACTGAGCGCGCCCGCGCCCTCGAAGCGGCGCGCGGTCGCGTCCCGCCCGGCGTGAGTGGCACGGGCCGCAGCCGTAAGCGGTAAGCGGTAAGCAGGCAGCGGACGGCGGAAGTGCCGCGTCACTTCAACGCCGTCCGCTTACTGCTTGTAGCTTACCGCTTACAGCCGAATACCAGAGACCTCACCATCAGGCAATGATCCGTCCCGCCACTCTGGCTCTCGCGCTCCTGACGCTCGCCGCCTGCGGCGGGGATGGGCGCACGGTGCTCACCGTCTACTCGCCGCACGGGAAGGACCTCCTCGCGGCGTATGAGGCGGAGTTCGAGAAGGCAAACCCCGCCATCGACGTGCAGTGGATGGACATGGGGTCGCAGGAGGTGCTCGACCGGCTGCGCGCGGAGCAGGTGAACCCGCAGGCCGACGTCTGGTTCGGGGCGCCGGGCGAGATCTTCGATCGCGCCGCGCGCGAGAGCCTCCTCGTCGCCTACACGCCGACGTGGAGCAGCGCGGTCGACACGGCGGCGCGCGACCCGAAGGGGCACTGGTTCGGCACCTACCTCACCCCCGAGGTCATCGCCTACAACACGACGACCGTCGACTCGGCGAGCGTGCCGCGCGACTGGGACGATGTCCTCGACCCGAAGTGGAAGGGGAAGGTCATCATCCGGAATCCCGTCGCGTCAGGAACGATGCGCGCGATCTTCGGGGCGCAGATCCTCCGTTCCATCAGGGAAACCGGGAGCCCGGAACGGGGCTACCAGTGGCTGCGGCGGCTCGACGCGAACACCAAGGAATACGCTGCCGACCCGACGATCCTCTACCAGAAGATCGGTCGCCAGGAGGGAGCGATCACCCTCTACAACATGCCCGACATCGTGCTCCTCAAGCAGCGCGTCGGGATGCCGGTCGCCTATGTCTTCCCGAAGAGCGGAACGCCGCTGCTCGTCGACGGGATCGCGATCGTGCGCGGAACGAGGCACCTCGAGGACGCGAAGAAGTACTACGAGTTCGTCACCTCGAAGGCGGCGATGATCGAGGCGGCGCGGAAGTTCGTTCGCATCCCCGCTCGCAACGACATCCCCGCCGATTCCCTCCCCCCGGAGATCGCCGCCGCGATCAGGCAGGTCAAGCCGATGCCGATGGACCGCGCGCTGCTCGCCGCCCACCTCGACGAGTGGATGGGGTACTGGGACTCCAACATCCGCAACCACGGCGGTTCGAAGTGAGCGCGGGCAGCCTCGCGCTCTCCGGGCTCACCCGCATCTTCGGCTCGACGCGCGCCGTCGACGACGTCTCCCTCGAGGTGCAGGCCGGCGAGCTCCTCGCCCTCATCGGCGCATCGGGCTCCGGCAAGACGACGACGCTGCGCATGGTCGCCGGCCACGACATGCCCGACGCCGGCACCATAACGCTCGACGGCAAGGACATCACCAACCTTCCGCCGCAGCGACGCGACTTCGGGATGGTGTTCCAGCACTACGCCCTCTTCCCGCACATGAGCGTCGAGGAGAACGTCGCCTTCGGCCTCGAGGCACGGCGCATCGGGAAGAACGTGCGCCTCGAGCGCGCGCAGTCGATCCTCGCCAGCGTCGGTCTCGACGGAGCGGGGAAGCGCCAGGTGCAGAGCCTCTCCGGGGGTGAGCAGCAGCGCGTCGCCCTCGCCCGCGCCCTCGTCATCGAGCCGCGCGCGCTGCTCCTCGACGAGCCGCTCTCCAACCTCGACCCGACACTGCGCCGCACCATGCGCGCCGAGCTGCGCGAGACGCTGCGCCGGCTGCACATGACGGCGCTGTTCGTCACGCACGACCAGGAGGACGCCTTCGCGATCGCCGACCGCGTCGCGCTCATGCGGAAGGGGCGCATCCTCCAGATCGGGACTCCCGAAGACCTCTATGACCGGCCGGTCTCGCGCGAGGTCGCGGAGTTCATCGGCCGCGCGCGGCTCGTCCCCGCGGTCGACTGCGGCACGCACGCGATCATCCGGATCGGCGAGATCGAGCGACGCATCGGGATCGCTGCCGACCGCTCGGCGAGCGCGAAGCCATTCAGCGACGCCCTCGCGGTGCTGCGCCCCGAGTCGCTCTGCTTCACCTCCCCCGCGGGGGAGGGGGCGTTCCCCGGGACGATCGTCGGCCGGCGCTTCACCGGCGCGACGATGACCTACGACGTGCTGCTCGAGAACGAGTCGATCGTCGAGGTCGCGTCCCCCGATCGCGGGATGAACGAGGGGGATCGCGTCGGCGTCGGCATCGCCCGCGAGCCGGTCGCCCTGGTCGAGACGTGAGCCGCGGGCAACCAGGCGGCCGCCGCGCCGCGCTGGCCACCTGGGCGATCGCCGCCCCGGTGCTCGCCATCCTCCTCTGGACCGTCGTCCTGCCTAACGTTTCGGTGATCGCCGGCAGCTTCGACGGCGGCCTCGGGCACTGGCGCGCCTTCTTCACCAACCCCTCCGACCGCGACGCCCTCCGCAACACCATCGTCGTCGCCGTCGCCAGCGTGATCGCGGCGACGGCGATCGGGTTGCCCCTCGCCTTCCTCCTCACGCGCGCCGAGTTCCGCGGGCGACAGGCGCTGGCCGCGGTCGCGACGCTGCCGGCGGCGCTCCCCCCGCTCGTCGGCGTCCTCGCCTTCTACTTCCTCTACGGGGAGAGCGGGGTCCTCACGCGCGCGGTGCAGCACCTCCTCGGGCTGTCCTCGCCGCCCTGGAGCTTCACCGGGGTCCCGGCGATCATCTTCGTGCACGCCTGCACGATGTACGTCTACGTCTTCCTCCTCGTCTCGGCGGGGCTCGAGCGTTATGACTCGTCGCTCGACGAGGCGGCGGCCGGGCTCGGCGCCGGCCCCGTGCGCCGGCTGCGGCGGGTGACGCTGCCGATGCTCACGCCGGCGATCGCCGGCGCGATGCTGCTCGTCTTCATGAGCGCGTTAGGCAGCTTCAGCGCGCCCTTCATCTTCGGGGGCGGCGTTCGCGTCCTCTCGACGCAGATCCTCGCCTCGCGCACCAACAATCAGTTCGGCGTGTCGTTCGTCGAGACGACGGTGCTCGCCGTCAGCGCGGTCGCCGCCCTCGCCCTCTTCCGCTGGGTCGAGCGCCGCCGCGGCTACGTGCTGTCGGGGAAGGGACAGCGCGCGCGCCGCTACGAGCCGCGGTCGGCGATCGTGCGCGCGCTCGCCCCCTTCCTCGTCGCGATCCTCGTCGTCGC
Organism: Gemmatimonadaceae bacterium; assembly: GCA_035702925.1. Taxonomy (GTDB): domain Bacteria; phylum Gemmatimonadota; class Gemmatimonadetes; order Gemmatimonadales; family Gemmatimonadaceae; genus JABFXC01. The sequence goes on from DASSZC010000061.1 coordinate 8,552, forward strand.
GCTCGTGCTCCCGCACGCGATGCTCGCCCTCGTCTCGTTCGCCCGCGAGGGCGCGTGGACGACGCAGGTTCTCCCCCCGTCGTACACCCTCGACAACTTCCGCCGCCTCGCCACCGAGCCGCGCCTCCTCGAGCCGATCCGCAACAGCGTGACGATGGCGCTCGTCGCGACGCTGGCCAACGTGATCTTCTGCGTCGCCGCCGCGTACCTGGTGGTGATGCGCCGCTTCCGCGGCCGCCGGCTCCTCGAGGTGCTGCTCTCCCTTCCCTGGGCGATCCCGGCGACGGCGATCGCGATCGGGCTCGCCTCGACCTTCAACCGCAACGACCCGCTCCTGCTGCGCGTGGTCCTCGTCGGCACCTGGTGGATCCTCCCCCTCGCCTACTTCATCCGCGGCGTCCCCCTCGTGACGACCGCGGTCGAGGGTTCGCTGCGGCAGATGGATCCGTCCACCGAGGAAGCGGCGCGCGGCCTCGGCTCCCCGTGGTGGCTGACGGTGAAGCGCGTCGTCCTCCCCGCGGCGAAGCCGGGGATCGTCGCCGGGGCGGTGCTCGCCGCGATCACCGCGGTCGGCGAGTTCGTCGCCAGCACGGTGCTCTACTCGCACTCGAATCGCCCGATCTCGGTCGAGATCTACGCGCAGTTCCGGACCGGGACCTTCGGGACGGCGGC
>DASSZC010000525.1:0-2002 GCA_035702925.1 Gemmatimonadaceae bacterium
AGCGCTTCACCGTCTCCTTCGACGTCGGCCGAAACGACGCGACGCCGACGCGGACCTTCCTTTTAGTATCACAAGGATACTATACCGAATGGGTACGGGGTAGCTGGATGACCGGGAAGCGCGACGTCACCGCCTTCAAGCCGGAAGACGCGACGCTGCTCCACGCGCTGCACAGCTGGCGCGCCGAGAAGGACTCGATGGAGAAGCAGTTCTACCGCAGCCGCATCCCGGTACAGTGACCATGCGACATATCCACTGGACCCTGCTCGGCGCCGCCGCGGTCATGACGATCGCCGCGTGCCACACCGGCCCGAGCGCGAAGAGCTACTACGGGGTGAAGGAAGGGCGGGGAATCCGGGTGAAGATTCTCGTCGGCAAGAAGCGACTTACCGAGGGAGAAGTCCTCGAGGTTCGCGACTCGGCGCTCGTCGTCCTCGGCAAGGGGTGCGCGATCTCAGTCGTCCCCTTCGCCACGATCCGGGCGGCCGCCTTCAAGGGGATCAACCCCGCGTACGAGAAGGGGTGGCCGACGACTGACGAGCGCGCCGAGCTACGGCTGCTCAGTCGCTACCCTGGCGGCATGCCGCAGCCGGTGGCCGACTACTACAAGCAGTGCGCATCGGCGACGCTTGTCGGCGCGGCTGTGCCTGACGCGAATGCATTCCTCACCATCGCGAAGGGCACCACGAATCGATATCAGCAGCTCGACAGCGCGATCGGCGCGGGCTACCGGAGAATCGGCGGCGACATCCCGAGCCTCGGCGAGCACTGGGTGCATCCGGGGCTGGTGATGTCGGGGCCGATCGACCCGGCGCGACCGAGTGTGCTGATCTACACGCGCACCCCGTCAGGGCCCGTCCTCGCCGGGGTGGCGTGGACGAAGGTGCTGCGCGCGGGCGAGCCGTACCCCGACGCGCCGGTCGGGCGCGAGGCATGGCACGAGCATAACGGCAGCGTCGCGCTGGAGTCGTTGCCGATGCACCACGATCACGGCGCGATGGCGACGATGGAGCCGACGCGGGTGGCGATCCTGCACGCGTGGATCTGGATCGAGAATCCGCGCGGGACGTGGGTCGCCGAGAACTGGGCGCTGCCGTTCGTGCGATCGAGGCTGAGAGCGGACAGCGTACCGATCGAGGCGGCGCAGGGGCTCAGCCTCACGGCGCCCGGTGCGGTGGAATACTACGAGCGCGCAGCGGCAGCGTCGCTCGCGCTGACCGACAGCACCGCGCTCGAGCAGAGGCGCGCGATGATCGCCGCGGCGGCCGAGCAAGCGAAGGCGGTTCGCGCGGCCGCGCCGGACCGGCTGAGCACCGCACAGGTCGCGCGGTTGGGGGAGATCTGGACGACGCTGCAACGGCAGCCGTTAGCCGTTAGCCGTTAGCTGTCAGCGACTGCGGTTGACGGCTTGGCTCACAGCTAACGGCTAACAGCTGATAGCTGCAGTACTGCCTAACGGCTGACCCTGGGCAGCGTCAGGCGGAAGGTCGAGCCCTTGCCCGTCGCACTCTCGACCGCGAGCGTCCCGCCCATCGCTTCGGCGAGGTCGCGGCTGATGGCGAGGCCGAGGCCGGTGCCCTCGGCGGTGCGGGTCAGGTCGGCGCGGACCTGGACGAAGGGCTCGAAGATCATGTCGAGCTTCTCATCGGGGATGCCGATGCCGGTGTCGCGGACGCTGATCGTCACCGTCGGCGCGGACGGGTCTTCGTGGCCTTCGCATGTCAGCTCGATCAGGCCGCCGCGGTCGGTGAACTTGATCGCGTTCGAAAGCAGGTTGACGAGGATCTGGCGGAACTTCTCCGAGTCGGCGCGGACGCAAAGGTCGGGGGGGCAGTCGGCGACGACAAGGGTGAGGCCGCGGGCGCGCACCTGCGGTGACACGAGCTCCTCGGCGGCGATCAGTGCGCCGCGCACCGGGACGTCGCTCAGGTCGTAGCGAACGGTCCCCGTCTCGAGCTTCGCGTAGTTCAGCACTTCGTTGATGAGGCCGAGCAGGTGGCGC
>DASSZC010000296.1:0-2691 GCA_035702925.1 Gemmatimonadaceae bacterium
CGCCGCGCGGGCAAGCGTGGTCAGCGTGATCGAGTCGCCGAGCGCCGCCGAGGCCACAGCGGCACCGCCGAGACACGGCAGCCTGAAGCGAAGCTGATCCGTTCGCGACATCGACGCGAGAAAACCGCTGCGGGCCGCGCGGGCCTGACCCGCCAACAAGCTCACCTGTGAGAGGTTGATCAGAATCTCCGCCTGACGCTCGGGCGAGCCTGCGGCGAGCTCGTACGCCGCCCATCCGTGCACGAGCGCCGTCTGATGATCGCCAGCGGTCGCAGCCGCGATCAGCAGCCCCTGGTGACCCACCGCGGCGAGATCCGTGAGGCCCGCGCGCTCGGCGCGCCGGAGACCCTCGACGAGATACTTCCGCGCCTTCGGGTAGTTGCCGCGCACGCGCGCGGTCACGCCTCTCCCGAGCAGCGCGCGCGAATGCAGCTCGCTCTCGTCGTGCTTCTCGCCCAATGACGCGACGGCATCGTAGAGCTCGTCTGCGCTATCGAGGTCGCCGAGCGAGCGAGCGACCCAGGCCTGATCGGCGGTCGCGAGACCGAGCTCGCGAGGCGGTGCGGCCGCGGCGGCGAGCCGCACATGGCCGAGCGTGCTGAACGCGAGCCACAACGCGCCCGCATCGCCCATCTGATCGGCGAGCAGGCGAGCGGAGTTCACGACTTCGCCGGCGCCTCGTCCCGTTTCGAGCAGCGGAAGCGCGCGACGCATGCGCGCGAGCTGGTCGATCATCGCGGCTTCGTCCGTCGTGTCCGGCGAGACGGTGCCGGCGAGATCGCCGATCGCCGACGCGCAGTTCTCGGCGATCGACCGCCGCGCTTCGCCCTGCGCCCGCGACAGCCGATGAAGGCAGTGCGCGACCAGAAGCCACACGGTGTCCGAGCGCCCGAAGTCCGTCCGATTCGGGTGTCTACTCAGATCGGCGCGGTACGCTTCGAGCGGCGACTGGAGAGGCAACATGCTTTACCGAGTTGGATGAAGGCGACGCTAAGATTGGATGCCGTCCACTTTCGCACAAGGACACGATCGAGATGCCGTGATGGTTCCGGTGAGCCATGAAACGTTGCGATGGTCATCGTCATCAGGGCTTCCGCCGACCCGATCGGATGATCCACATCACGAAGTCTCGGGGCATGGGCTCTCAGTACTTGAGCGATTCCGAGCCGAATTCGTCACATCGCGAGCGCCGCGAGGCCGACACTCCACACAGATGACGTAATATGAGAGGCTCCAACCCGCACGTCCGTAGGCAGATATGCGAGTGGCGCCTAACACGAAAGGTTTGAGGCCAAACAAATTTGGCCGCTCTCATGTTCGGTGCCCGAGCGACCGCGAACGCCGCCAAATCGCATCGACCCATCCCTCGCGGCTCGACCGTCGAGGCGTACCCTGATAACATCCGCACCGATCGCACCGCCCTTCCCCGGACTCACACATGACCCCTCCCGTCGAATCACTTGGCACGCTCGTGCTGGACGACGTCGCCCTCACCTTCCGCCGTCAGCGAGAGCTCGCCGAGCGGGCGCTCGCGCAGGTCTCCGATGACGACTTCTTCCGGACGATCGATGCGGAATCGAACAGCATCGCGATCCTCGTGAAGCACATCGGCGGCAACCTCCTCTCGCGATGGACCAACTTCCTCACGACCGATGGTGAGAAGCCGACGCGCGACCGCGATGGCGAATTCGCCCTCGAGCGGGAGACGGATCGCGTAGCCATCATGGACCTGTGGAACGCCGGCTGGGCGACCCTGGCCGATACCCTCGCGCGGCTCACACCCGCCGACCTTGGCGCAACGGTCGTCATCAGACGCGAGTCGATGACTGCCGTCGCGGCGATCAACCGCTCACTCGCTCACATCTCCCAGCACGTCGGCCAGATCGTGCTGCTCGCGAAGCACTATCGATCCGCCGAGTGGAAGACACTGAGCATCCCGCGCGGGCGATCAGCGGATTGGCAGGCGGGCCCTCCATCCACCACGCGCTAGCGACCGCACTTCCTCGGAGTCGAGCGAATCATGAAACGTGGAACGATCATCGGGCTCATCATTGCCGCGATCTTCGCGAGCTTTCTCCTCTGGTCGACGCTCTCGGCCCAGCGGGTGAACTGCGAGGCGTGCGTCGAGTTCAACGGCGCCCGAAACTGCGCGAAAGTGTCGGGCTCATCGGAAGCCGACGCGCTGCGATCCGCCGTCTCCACCGCGTGCGGTCCCGTCACGCAGGGAATGAACGAGTCGATCGCCTGTCAGAATCGCCCGCCGGTCACGCAGCGCTGCAGTACGCGTTAGGGTGCCCCACCCGGCGCGCCGTTGGCAGGTTGCGATGGGAGCGCGGGCGACGGCGGCAACGAGTGTACCCGCGCCTGAAATTCGTGGAACGCGGGGTCGTCGCGAATGAGCGCCCGCGACGTCGACGCGGCGCTGGCGCGAATGACGCGCTGAACAGCGACGATCCGATCCTCCTCGAGCGGGTGCGATGCGAACCAACCCTCGACGACGTCGGGTCGCTGCTGACGAACCTCCAGGAGCTTCACGAACATCGATGCGATACCCTCCGGGTCGTAGCCGGCTCGCGTTAGGATCCCGACAGCGGCGGAATCCGCCTGGAGCTCGTCGCGCCGGCTGAAACGCGCGAACAGTGCCGCGCCTCCGACGTTGATCGCGACGCGCGCGGCGTTGCTCGAGCAGAT
>DASSZC010000190.1:0-2846 GCA_035702925.1 Gemmatimonadaceae bacterium
GACGCCGGAGAGCGCCGGGGCCGCGCCGCGTGAGGGGATCGGCGCCGAGGCGGCGTACGAGGAGTTCGTGCGCAACGTGCGGCCGTATCCCAATGGCAACATCCATCCGCGGTTCTGGGGATGGGTGATGGGGGGCGGCACTCCCCTCGGGATGATGGCCGACATGCTCGCCGCGGGGATCGATCCAAACCTCGGCGGCTTCAACCAGGCACCGGCGCTGGTCGAGCACCAGGTCGTCGCCTGGCTGAGCGAGCTGCTCGGGATGCCGGGTTCGAGCGGGCTGCTCGTCAACGGCGGGACGATGGCGAGCACCGTCGGACTCGCCGTCGCCCGCTTCGCGAAGTCGCGCGAGGCAGGCTTCGATTCCAGGGTGGATGGAATGCAGGCGTGGCCGGGGGAAGCGGTGCGTCCGCCGCTCGTCTTCTACGGATCCACCGAGACGCATGGCTGGGCGCGCAAGGCGGCGGAGCTGCTCGGACTCGGCGCACGCTCGTTCAGGCGCGTGCCGGTGAACGCGGACTACGAGTGCGACGTCGCCGCGATGGCGCGGATGATCGGCGAGGACCGTCAGGCGGGGCTGATGCCCTTCTGCATCATCGGCACCGCGGGGACGGTGAACACCGGCGCATCGGACGACCTGGATGCGCTCGCCTCACTGGCGAAGCGGGAGCGGCTCTGGTTTCACGTGGACGGCGCCTTCGGTGCGCTCGCGTATCTCTCGAACGAGCTGCGTCCGCTGGTGAAGGGGCTCGATCGCGCCGACTCGATCGGCTTCGACCTCCACAAGTGGGGATCGCTTCCCTTCGAGTGCGCGTGCGTCCTCGTCCGCGACGGGGAGGCGCATCGCGCGGCGTTCGCGTCGCCGGCGAGCTACCTCGCGGCGTCGACACGGGGCGTCATCGCCGGCGGGTTGCCGTTCGCCGATCGCGGGCTCGAGCTGACGCGCGGCTTCAAGGCGCTCAAGGTCTGGCTCTCGCTCAAGGCGGACGGCGTCGACAAGCTGGTGCGGATCATCGAGCAGAACGTCGCCCAGACGCGCTACCTCGTCGCGCGGATCGAGCGCGAGCCGAAGCTGCAGCTCCTCGCGCCGGCGCCGCTCAACATCACCTGCTTCCGCTACGCACCGTCAGGGATCGACGCCGCGAAGCTCGACGCGCTGAACGCGGAGCTCCTCCTCCGCCTGCAGGAGCGCGGGATCGCCGCGCCATCGAGCACGGTCCTCGGCGGACGCTATGCGTTGCGAGTTGCGAACGTGAATCATCGCACGCGGCGCGAGGATCTCGACATCCTCGCCGACGCCGTGCTCGCGTTAGGCGCGGAGCTGGAAGGGTAAGGGATGGAGATCGGCGTCTACACCTTCGCGGACACGACTCGCGATCCAAAGACCGGGCATTTAGTCACCGCGGCGCAGCGGCTGCGCGACCTGATCGAGGAGATGGAGCTCGCCGACCAGGTCGGGCTCGACGTCTTCGGGGTCGGTGAGCACCATCGCCCCGACTACGCGGTGTCGGCGCCGGCGGTGGTGCTCGCGGCGGGAGCGGAGCGGACGAAGAAGATCCGCCTGACCAGCGCGGTGACGGTGCTCAGCTCCGATGACCCGGTGCGTGTCTTCCAGGACTTCGCGACCCTCGACCTGCTGTCGGGCGGGCGCGCCGAGATCATGGCGGGACGCGGTTCGTTCATCGAGTCGTTCCCGCTGTTCGGCTACGACCTCGAGGACTACGACACCCTGTTCGAGGAGAAGCTCGACCTCCTCCTGAAGATCCGCGACAGCGAGCGCGTCACCTGGTCGGGAACGACGCGGGCGCCGCTGCGGAACCTCGCCGTGCTGCCGCGGCCGTTGCAGGAGAAGCTGCCGGTCTGGATCGCGATCGGCGGAACCCCGCAGTCGATCGTCCGCGCCGGAACGTTAGGGCTCCCGATGGCGCTGGCGATCATCGGCGGCGCGCCCGAGCGCTTCGCGCCGCTGGTCCAGCTCTACCGCGACTCGGGCGTCCAGGCCGGGCACGACCTCGCGTCGCTGCAGGTCGGGATCAACTCGCATGCATACCTCGCCGACGACTCGAAGCGGGCGATGGACGAGTTCTACCCGAGCTACGCGGACAGCATGACCCGCATCGGCCGGGAGCGCGGCTGGCCGCCGACGACGAGGGAGCAGGTCGAGGCGGGGCGAAGGCGTCGCGGCGCACTGTTCGTCGGGAGCCCGCAGGAGGCGATCGACAAGATCCTCTTCCAGCACACGCTGTTCGGCCACACCCGCTTCATGGCGCAGGTCGGAGTGGGAACGCTGCCACACCCGCAGGTGATGCACGCGATCGAGCTCCTCGGCACCATCGTCGCCCCCGCCGTAAGGCAGGCACTTCGCTGACCTCTTGATTCGGGTGGGGTGGGGAGCGACGATCTGCGCATGAGACTTCGCCTCCTTCCTGCACTACTCGTGATCGCCGCCGCGGTGAGCTGCGCCCGCGCGCCGCAACCGGCGAGTAAGACTGGCCTCGTCCTCGCCCGGCCGTTCTCCGCGCCCCGTCTGTGGGGGCCGCTCGAGCCTGACGGTTACGCCGTTCGCCTCGACACCCTCATGCGCCGAGCACCGGCGAAGGCCGGCTGGGCACCCGCGGGACGGCCGGTGCAGATCACGATCTGGTCGCCGGCGACCGCGCGCGGGACGCTGCTCACCTATCGCGACTACATCGCCCTCACCGCGAACCAGGGTTCGCTCGACGCGGCGACGCCGGAAGCGTCCACCGCCGCTGTCGCGCGGCTGACGAGATTCGTGACGGCGATGGGATCGTCCGACGCGGCGGTCGGCCAGTGGATGGACATGCCCGTCGCGGCGAGCTGGAACG
>DASSZC010000060.1:0-2264 GCA_035702925.1 Gemmatimonadaceae bacterium
CGACTCGACCGTACCACCCCTGTCCTGGTCCCGACCCATGACACGCTCCCTTCGCCTCCCGCTGGTCGTCGCGCTGGCCACCCTCGCCGGCGCCTGCGTCCACGTCCGCGCCACTCCGCTCGCCGCCGTCAGCTATCCCGCCGTTTCGCCCGACTCGGTCCGGTTCTTCGCGACCAACCACCCCTCGAAGTACGTCGAGATCGCGATGCTCCGCGCGGAGGCCATTTTCGCCGGCGACGAGAAGTCGGCGCGGGCACTGCGCGAGAAGGCGGCGAAGCTCGGCGCCAACGGGGTCATCCTCCTCAACGCGCGCGCCGTCTCGACACATGCCGGGCCTAACGTCGGCGTCATCCTTGGCGGCTCGAAGGAGGGGAATTCGACGGTCGTCATCGGCGACGGCGACCAGGAAGTGAAGGAGTTCGAGCGCGCGGTGGCGATCCGCTACGAGCCCGAGCCGGCGGTCGCGCAGTCGACGGGAGCCGCCGCTCCGCGCTGACGATCGGATACCGGCGACGACACGCGCGATTTCGCGTGGAGATCGCGATTTTCGCGGTGACGGTGCCGCGCGGAAACGCGTCTTCTGGATGAGCGGCACGACACGGTGTCCTGCCGCTCATCACGCGCCGGTGGAGGCGGAGATGGTGTTGGTCGCAGTGGCATTCGTGATCGGTGGAATCCTGGGCGCGATCCTCACCGCGGCGCTGATCGCTCGCGGGCAGCGTGCGCTCGCCCTCACCCCCTCCGACTTCGAGATCCCCGCTCGCCCGGCCGACCGCTGGCTCGGCGACGCCGGCACCACTGACCTCCCATACACACCGAACGAGCGGATCGAGCGCTTCGAGAGGGAGCTCGCCCGCCGCCTCGGCCGCGAGGCCGCATCGACCGTTCGCGAGCGCCGCGCCGCCCTGACCCGCGCCCTCCGCCCCGCGCTCGGCGTCACGATCCGGGTGCGGCCGTAGGCTGCGCTGGGTGCATGCCCGGGTGCGGGTGGCCGGTTGCCCGTTGTCGGTCGTCAGCCACGGCGAAACGACCGGAGCGTTAGGCATGGGCGAAGGGCGAACGGTAGCGTCGTTGCTGGCCACTGGCCACTGACAACTTTCCTCAGTCGTCCGTCTGCCCGAACACCGCCATGTTCGAGCTGTGCCCGGGGTTCACCTTTTTCTCCGGGTAGATCCAGTGGACCGCCTGGTTGACGGCGGTCGCGGCCTCGGCGAAGCCGCTGGCGATCAGCTTCAGCTTTCCCGGATACGACGTGATGTCCCCCGCCGCGTAGATCCCGGGACGCCCCGTCTCCATCTGGCTGTTGACGAGGATCTCGTCCTTCTGCAGCGTCAGCCCCCAGGTGCCTAACGTTCCGAGGTCGCTGACGAAGCCGAGCATCGGCAGCACGACGTCGGCGTCCACCGTCCGCGTCGTCTTCTGCTTGATGTCGCGCAGCACCAGCCCGCACAGCTGGTCGTCCCGGCAGACGACGTCGGCCAGCTCGTGGAAGGTCAGGATCTCGGCATTCCCCGCTTCCTGCGCGCGCTCGACCTCCTTCACCGTCGCCGCGTGGGCGCGGAAGCGATCGCTCCGATGGACGAGGGTGACCCGCTTCGCCTTCCCGGCCAGCTGCGACGCCCAGTCGAACGCCGAATCCCCGGCGCCGATGATGACGACGTTCTTCCCGTGATACTCGCTCGGCGTCTTCACGACGTCGTGGATCCCCTTCCCGTACCAGGGCTCCGCCGCCTTCTGCGGCAGCCGCCTCGGCGAGAACGCGCCGATCCCGGCCGCGACGACGATCGCCCGCGTCGGGTGACGGTCGGTATCGGTGACGAGCACGAAGTGCCCGTCCTCCTCCTCGAGCGCGACCACGCGCTGCCCCAGCTCGATCGCGGGGTTGAACTGCCGCATCTGCTCGGCGAGCGACGCGACGAGGTCCTTCGCCAGCACCTTCGGGAATCCGGCGACGTCGAAGATGAATTTCTCGGGATAGAGCGCGGCGAGCTGCCCGCCAAGCTCGGGCAGCGCGTCGACGATCCGCGCCGTCGCCCCACGCATCCCGGCGTAGAACGCCGCAAACATCCCCGTCGGCCCACCGCCGATGATCGTGATGTCCCTGATTTCAGTTGGCATACCCCGAATCTACAACGGCGATGCACAGTGGGCGAAGCAGCGATGCACGGATAGCGCGAGTACGAGGCGCACGATGCCCGATGAACGAAAGGGGATGAACGAAACCGCTCGATGCACGAGCCCGCAGTACCCCCCCGCCGCTCGAG
>DASSZC010000053.1:0-6534 GCA_035702925.1 Gemmatimonadaceae bacterium
GCCGTCGCCCCGAACGGGATCCGCTTCAAGTAAGGATCGAGCCGTACCGTGCTCTCCGTGACTCGTCTTCAACTACGGCTGTAACGGCGGCGGTATTTCACAGGAGTCGCGGAGAGCACGGAGGGTTGGGGGACGGCGGGGTCTCCCCTCGATCAAACCGCTCCGTGCTCTCCGTGGCTCCTGTTCAACTGCTGTTGCCGTTAACCCGGTGTCGTGGATCACGGCACCGGGGTCTGGTGTTTCATAGCGGGATCGGCGGTGGGCGCGCGCGTAACCGCGAGTCGCTGCCGCTCGTCATCCCCGGAGCCCGGTGCCGCCCTTTTCTCGCGCGGGCCGCGCTCGCCTGGCCGCTCCTTTCATCTCCCCAGTTCGCCCCCCGGCATGCCAAAGTCCCACGCCGCCCGTCCGCTGCAGATCGCGGCCGCGCTCCTCTCGCTCGCCGCCCCGGTCGCGGGGCGCGCGCAATCGACGCCGATCGAGAGCCCGAAGCTCCAGGTCGAGCGCTACACCCTGCCTAACGGCCTGACCGTCCTCCTCTCCGAGGACAAGTCGACGCCGGTCGTCGCCGTCGATCTCTGGTATCACGTCGGCTCGAAGAACGAGAAGCCGGGGCGCACTGGCTTCGCGCACCTCTTCGAGCACGTGATGTTCGAGGGGTCGGCGCACGTGCCCGATGGCGAGCACCTGAAGCTCGTCGAAGCGGCCGGGGGCGACATCAACGGCTCGACCACCAACGACCGGACCAACTACTACGACGTCGTCCCGAGCAGCGAGCTGGAAACCGCGCTCTGGCTGGAGTCGGACCGGATGGGGTTCCTCCTCCCGGTCCTCACCCCGGAGAAGCTGAACACGCAGCGCGACGTCGTGAAGAACGAGCGCCGCCAGCGCGTCGACAACCAGCCCTTCGGGTCGCAGGCGGACATCATCCCCGCCGCGATTTATCCGGCGACGAACCCTTACTCGTGGAGCGTCATCGGGTCGATGGCCGACCTCTCGGCGGCGTCGGTCGATGACGTCAAGGATTTCTTCCGCACCTACTACGCGCCGAACAACGCGACGCTGGCGATCGTCGGCGACTTCGATCCGGTGAAGGCGAAGGCCTGGATCGCGAAGTACTTCGGACCGATCCCGAGCGGCCCGGCGATCACCCGTCCGGTGATCGAGCCGGTGCGGCTGGGCGCGAACAAGCGGCTCGTCCTCGAGGACACCAAGGCGCGGCTCCCGCAGATCGTCTTCGTCTGGCCGACGGTCGGCACCGACAGCCCCGACGCCACCGCCCTCCAGGGGCTCGCCTCGGTGCTCACCCGCGATCGCACCAGCCGGCTCTCGAAGCTGCTGGTCTACGACCGGCAGCTGGCGACGAACGTGAGCGCGCGGGCGGGATCGGACGAGAACTCCGGTGAGTTCTACATCCAGGTCTCGCCGCGCCCTAACGCGTCGCTGACCGAGATCGAACGCCTCGTCGACAGCGTGGTGACCTCGATGGTCGTCGCCGCGCCGAGCGATCGCGAGGTGCAGCGCCTCAAGAACACGAGCGCGGTCCGGGCGATCAGCAACCTGCAGTCGGTGCTCGACAAGGCCGAAGAGCTGCTCGATGGGCAGACGTTCTACGGCAACCCGACGAACCTCATCGACGCCGAGCTCCCGGCGATCCGCGCGATGTCGCCGGCCGACGTCCACCGTGTCGCACTCAAGTACCTCGCCGCGCCGCACGTCGTGCTCAGCATGGTGCCGGCGGGCAAGCTCGACCTGATCGCGAATCCGCAGCTTCCCTACACGAACGTCACCCCGGGGGCCGCGGCTCCCGCGAGCAAATAAGCCATGAAGATCAACAGCGAATTCTGGCAGCGCGCCTTCCTGGCCTTCACGGTCGGGCTGTTCCTCTCCTGCGCGGCGCGCGTCTCGCAGGCCCAGGAGCCCGACCGGACGAAGAAGCCGGCGAGCGGCGCCCCCGTCACGCTCCGCATCCCGGCGATGCAGATGCGGACGCTGAAGAACGGGATCCAGGTCGGGGTCCTCGAGCAGCACGAGATCCCGCTCGTCGCCGTGCGCGTCGTCGTCGACGCCGCGCCCGTGCTCGACCCGGCGGGGAAGGAGGGGGTCGCCTCGCTGACGGCGGCGATGCTCGCGGAGGGAACGACCACCCGCACCGCCGACCAGCTGGCCGAGGCGTTCGCCGATCTCGGCAACACCGTCTCGCCTAACGGTTTCACGACGGTGACGGCCAACGTCGATTCGTCGCTGGCGCTGGTCGCCGACATGCTCCTGCACCCGGCGTTCCCGGCGGCGTCGCTCGAGCGGCTTCGCCAGAACAACCTGGCGAACATCAAGCGCCTCAAGGACAACCCGCAGTACCTCGCCCGCCGCGTCGAGGTCAACGTCCTCTGGGGGACCGGCCATCCGTACGAGCGCGCCGTCAACGAGCAGTCGCTGGCCGCGATCACCCGCGACGACCTTGTCGCCTTCCACGGCAAGTACTATCGCCCGCAGAACGTGAAGTTCGTCGTCTCCGGCGACATCACGCCGGCGGCGGCGGTGGCGAAGCTCGAGGCGGCGTTCGGGAAGTGGAAGGCCGGCGGCTTCAAGGCGCGCTACAACATCCCGCCGGCGAAGACCGCCGCCGCGGGGACGGTCTACCTCTACGACCGACCGAGCTCGCCGCAGAGCGTGATCCTCGTCGGCGCGGTCGGCCCGACGCGGACCTCGCCGGACTACTACGCGATCGACCTGATGAACACCGCGTTAGGCGGCGCCTTCAGCAGCCGGCTCAACCTGAACCTGCGCGAGAAGCACAGCTTCACCTACGGCGCGAACTCCGGCTTCCAGTACCGGATGCCCCCGCAGCCCGGCGAGTTCGTCGCCAGCAGCGCGGTCGCCACCGCGAAGACGGACAGCGCCCTCGTCGAGATGCTGCGCGAGTTCCGCGAGGTCCGCGGCACCCGTCCGCTCTCCCTCGATGAGCTGTCGTTCGCGAAGTCGAGCGAGACGAAGTCGCTGCCGATGAACTTCGAGACGATCGACCAGATCGCCAACGCCGGCGTCACGATCCTCCGCGACGGGCTGCCGACGACGTACTACAACACGATCAGCACGAAGCTGCGCGCCGTCTCCCTCGCCCAGGCCAACGCCGCGGCGAAGAAGTACGTCGATCCGTCGAAGCTCGTGATCGTCGTCGTCGGCGACCGGAAGGAGATCGAGCCGAGCCTCCGCGCGGCGAAGATCGGGCCGGTGGTGGTGGTGGATGAGAATGGGAAGGCGGTAAAATAGCCATTAGCCATTAGCCGGTAGCTGTCAGCGACTGCGTTTAGCGCCTTCGCTGACAGCTAATGGCTAATGGCTGATAGCTGCCGTTCAGCTTTCCCGCAGCGCGTCCATCGGCGTTCCCGCGAAGACGTCGCGGCCGGCGAGGAGTCCTACCGTCAGCGACAGGGCGAGCATCCCGAGCAGGATCGCGACGAGCGGGAGGAACGAGGGGACGAAGTCGATCTTGAGGACCCAGTGGGCGAGGGCCCACGCGCCGCCTACCGACAGCACGAGCCCCGTCACGGCGCCCATGACGCCGAGGGCGGCGTACTCGGAGGCGAGGATCGCCCGCACCTGAGCACGCGTCGCGCCTAACGTCTTGAGGAGGACCCCCTCGCGCATGCGGGCGCGGCGGGTGGCGGCGACGGCGCTGAACAGCACGGGCAGCCCCATCGCCACGCTGAACAGGGCGAGGAAGCGGACGGCGGTCGCCATCTGCCTGACGATCCCCTCGATGGTGCGCTGGATCAGCGAGAGGTCGATGCTCGACACGTTGGGCCAGCGGAGGACGACGTCGCGCTGGAGCCGCGCGACCGCGGTGTCCCCCGGCACGAGCGCCAGAACCACGTACTGCGCGGGTGCGCCGGCGAGGGCGGCGGGCTCGAAGACGGCGAAGAAGTTCGGGGTGAACTGCGCCCAGTTGATCTCGCGGAAGCTCGTCACCCGCGTGCGCACCGGCACCCCCTGGAGGTCCCAGGTCAGGGTGTCGCCGAGCTTCAGCCGCATGTCCGTCGCGATGTCGGCGTCGATCGACAGCTCGGGAATCGTGTCGGCGGGCCCCGCTTGCCGGGTGAACCAGCGCCCCGCGGTGAGCTTCTCCGAGGCGACGACCGTATCACGGAACGTCGACCGGTACTCGCGACGCCACATCCAGGTCTGGTTGCGCGCCCGCGCCGGGTCGACGAGGATCGAGTCCACCGGTCGCCCGTTGAGCGCCGAGATGCGCAGCGTCACGATCGGGATCTGCTGCACCACGGTCCATCGGCCGGCGCGGATCAACGAGTCCAGTCCGGCGACCTGGTCGGGCTGGGCGTCGAAGAAGACGACGTTCGCCGCCGCCGCGTCGGCGACGAACGTGAACCGGCGCACCAGCAGCCCGCCCACCTGGTAGAGCGTCGACACGAGGAAGACACCGAAGCCTAACGCGAGCATCACCGCCCGCGTCTGGTTGCCGGGGCGGTAGAGGCTCGAGATCCCGTGGCGCACGGCGAAGGGCCAGTGCGCCCGCAGCAGCCCGCGCGCCCCGCGCGAGACGAGCACCGCCGAGGCGGTGAGCACCGAGACCGCGATCGCGATCCCGGCGTTGAAGCCGAGCCCCTCCTGCACGGTGGCGGTCCGCTGGAAGACGATCGCGCCGACGCTGGCGACGAGGGCGACGGCGACGATGACCCGCGCGATGTCGAAGCGCCCGAGCTGCAGCGCCTCGGCATCCGCCTCGCGGCGGAGGGTCTGCAGCGGCGACACCCGCCGCAGCGCGACGAGCGGCCAGAGCGCGAAGGTGATCGCCACCCAGACGCCGACGGAGAGCCCGAGCATGATCGCCCGCATGTCGAGGTGGATCGCCACCCGGACGGGAAGGATCGACGCCGCGACGTGCGGCAGCAGGAGCTGCACTCCGACCCCGAGCAGCGTGCCGACCGCGGCGCCGAGCAATCCCATCGCCGCGGCCTGCAGCGAGTAGATGAGCAGCACCTGCCGGCTCGTCGCGCCGAGACAGCGCAGCACCGCCGCGACGTCGATCTTCGCCGTGACGAAGGCGTGCACCCCGCTGGCCACCCCGACGCCGCCAAGGAGGAGCGCCACCAGTCCGACGATCCCGAGGAACTGCGTCAGCTTATCGAACCCCTCGCTGACGTTCGCCTGCGTCTCGGTCGCGGTGTGCAGCCGGACCGTCCCCTTGGCGACGCGCGGGCGGAGCCGGGCGGCGAGGCGGGTCGCGCCTAACGATGGCTCGGCGCGGATGAGGACCTCGTGTTCGCTGCGGCTCCCGAACATCAGCAGCCGCGTCTCGGCGAGGTAGCGGCTGCCGACGATGACGCGCGGGACGATCGTCGACGCGATGCCGACGTCGCCGGGGACGCGCTCGATCGTCCCGGCGATGACGAAGTCCGCCATCCCGACGGTGATGGTGTCGCCCACGTGCGCGGCGAGGGCGACGAGCACGGAGCGGTCGACGAGCGCGGCGTGGCGCTGGTGGATCGTCGCCGCCTGGTTCGCGGGCGATGTCTCGACCGTGCCGTAGAGGGGCCAGCTCGGGTCGACCGCGCGGATCTGGACGAGCCGCGTCAGGTTCGTGCGCGGTGCCGACGCCATCGAGGGGAACGAGGTGGTGCCGGCGATCCCGTGTCCGGTCGCGCGGAGCGAGTCGACGAGCGAGTCGATCGCCGGCGGGAACTTCGCGCGCGAGGCGAGCGAGACGTCGCCGCCGAGCAGCTCGCGCGATTGCTCGCGGATGCTGTCGGTCACGTTGCGGCCGAAGGAATCGATCGCGACGAGGGCGGCGACGCCTAACGAGATCGACGACATGTAGAGCAGGAGCCGGCGCCGGGCGAACCGCCCCTCGCGCCAGGCGAGCCCGAACAGCGATGCGGCCCGGCTCATGCCGCGACGGCCGCGTCGCTGATCACCGCCCCGTCGCGGAGGCGGATGATGCGCTGCGTGCGCTCGGCGAGCGCCGAGTCGTGGGTGACGAGGACGATCGTCGTCCCCTCGTCGCGGTTGAGCGAATCGAGCAGCTCGATGATGCGCTGGCCGGTCGCCGCGTCGAGGTTGCCGGTCGGCTCGTCGGCGAAGAGCAGCTTCGGCCGGTTGACGAAGGCGCGGGCGATGGCGACGCGCTGCTGCTCGCCGCCGGAGAGCTGCGCCGGGAGGTGGTGGCCGCGCCCGGCGAGGCCGACGCGGGCGAGGAGGTCCTTCGCCCGGGCGGCGGCGTCCCGCTCGCCGCGGAGCTCGAGGGGAACCTGGACGTTCTCCTGCGCGCTGAGCGACGGGATCAGTTGAAAGCTCTGGAACACGAACCCAACTTTCTCGCCACGGACGCGGGCGCGGGCATCCTCGTCGAGCGCGCTGAGGTCGCCGCCGTCGAGGAGCACCGTCCCCGAGGTCGGTGTATCAAGCCCGGCGAGGAGGCCGAGCAGGGTGGTCTTGCCGCTGCCGGAAGGCCCGACGATCGCGACACGCGCGCCGTCGGGGATCACGAACGAGACGTCGCGCAGCACCGTTAGGCGCTGC
>DASSZC010000187.1:0-3336 GCA_035702925.1 Gemmatimonadaceae bacterium
TTTCGGCCAGCCGAGCTCGGAGTTGGCGGCGGGCTTGGTGACCTGTCGGCGGGGGACCTGCAGGCACTGCTCGGCGATCTCGGGAGCTCGGGAATCGTCCCCGCCGATGCATCGTTCGAGGATCCGGAGGTCATCGTTCCCGAAGTCGGCGACGTCAACGGATGGGAGTCTCTCTGATGCGAATTCGTGCCCTCGGCTTCGTCGTTTCCGCTGCGATCGCGATCGCGACGCAGGCTTCGGCGCAGGAACCGGCGCCGTCGCGCGATACCGCGACCAGCGCCCTGCAGGCGCGCGTGCGACAGCGGCTGGCCGCGGTGGCGAAGCAGCGTCTCGAGCTCACCGACGACCAGATGCGGCAGTTGACCGCGGTCAACGCGAGCTATGAGGCGCGCCGGCGTACGCTGATGACGCAGGAGCGCGAGGCGCGGGTCGCCGTGCGCGGCGAGTTGCAGCGCGGCAAGCAGGCGGACCAGAAGAAGGTCGAGGGCGCGCTGGCGGAGCTCTTCCGCATCCAGCGCGCCCGCATCGACCTCGCCGAGCAGGAGCAGCGCGACCTCGCGAAGTTCATGCAACCGTCGCAGCGAGCGGGCTATCTCGCGCTGCAGGAGCAGGTGCGCCGGCGCGTCGAGCAGATGCGTCTCCGCCGACAGAGACTCGACGGATAGGCGTTGGGGCAGTCGGCGTCGACGGCGATCGTCGAAACACGGCTGGCCGAGCAGGACCATCGTTCGCCGGAGGGCGAGGGGTACGCCGGCGGCGAGGAGCGGCAGCGACTCATGCGTTGAGCGGGCCGCGCCGCGGTACTAGATTGGAGGCGACCACGCACCTGCCCGGGTGGCGGAATGGTAGACGCAGGGGACTCAAAATCCCCCGCCACGAAAGTGGCGTACGAGTTCGAGTCTCGTCCCGGGTATCCCGCCGCCCTCGCGGCCACACTTCCAGCGACCGTCGGCGCTCGCGCCGTTCCCGGGGCGCCTCCGTGCCAGACCGATCACCCGCCGCTTGCGCGTTAGGCAGCGCGCTCCTGCTTCTCGCCGCGACGGCGCCGGCCGTTCGCGCCCAGCTTCCCGCCGACAGCGCCCGTCGCGACAGCACGCGAGCGGACAGCGCTCGCCCCGCGCCGGCGGCGCTCCCCGCCGTCCGCGTCACCGCGTTAGGCGGGTCGCTCGCCCCGTCGCGCGTCCCCTACGCGGTGACCGTCGTCGTTCCCGCCGGTGCCGCGCGGCTCCGCGCCCCGCTCGCCCTCGACGACGCGCTGCGCGGCGTCCCCGGGCTGGCGGTCGACAACCGCTACAACATCGCGCTCGGCGAGCGGATCACCATTCGCGGATTCGGGGCACGCACGCAGTTCGGTGTCCGGGGGGTGCACGTCGACGTCGACGGCGTGCCGGCGACGATGCCCGACGGGCAGACGACGCTCAGCCACGTCGATCCGGCCAGCATCGGGAGCAGTGAGGTGCTCCGCGGCCCGGCGTCGTCCCTCTATGGAAACGCCGCGGGCGGGGTCGTGCGCCTGACGACGCTCTCGCCGCTGCAACTCGGCAACGACATCCGCCTGTCGACCAGCGTCGCCGAACGCGGGACCGTCACGACGCGTGGGAGCATGAGCGGCGTCGCCGGCGGCTGGGGCGGTGAGGCGCGAATCAGCTCCCTCGACTACCGCGGCTTCCGCGTCCACTCGGACGCGCGCGACCTGCGCGGCGGAGGCCAGCTGGTTCACGCCGGGAATCGGGACACCCTCCGCCTCACGCTCGCGACCGTCGACTACGATGCCGACAACCCCGGCGGGCTGACCGACTCGGCGAGCGTCGCGGCCCCGCACACGGCGTCGGCGACCAACCTCCGCTATCGAACGGGAGAGAAGGGAAGCCACCGTCAAACGGGGATCGCCTGGCGCCGATCGCTCGCCAGCTGGTCGCTCGATGCGAGTGGCTGGGGGCTGAGCCGGCACCTCGTCAACCCGATTCCCCTGCGCATCATCGACCTCAAGCGACGCGCGGCGGGAGCGCGGCTGGCGATCGAGCACGGCGGGGCTGACGATCGCGTCGCCCTCGGCGCCGGGATCGAGCACGGTTCGCAGTGGGACGACCGTCGCTCCTTCAGCAGCCAGGACGGCGTGCGCGGAGCGATTGCCCTCGACCAGAACGAGCGTGTCGCGTCGGACGGCGCCTTCATGCGGACCGCGCTCGCGCTTGCATCGTCAGTGACCGCGCTCGCCTCGCTGCGCGCGGATCGCATCACCTTCAGCGTCGACGACGACCTCGTCACCGCGACCAATCCCGACGACGGGGGATCGCGGACGATGAGCGCATTGAGTCCGTCGGTAGGTGTCGCGTGGGTGCTCACGCCACGCTTCTCCACCTACGCGAACGTCGCGACCGCCTTCGAAACGCCGACCACCACCGAGCTCGCGAACCGCCCGAACGGGGCCGGCGGAATGAACCCCGATCTCGCCCCGCAGCACGTCGTCGCCACCGAGGCCGGCGTCCGCGCACCGTTAGGCAGCTTCGGCTCGGCGACGTTCGCGCTGTTCGACGCGCGCATCCGCGATGCGCTCGTGCCCTTCGAAGTTCCGACGGCGCCGGGACGGCAGTTCTACCGCAACGCGTCGCGCGCGCGGCAGAGCGGGGTGGAGGCGGGCGCCACCGCGCTTCTCCGGTCGTGGGCGCTCGCCCGCGTCGCGGCGACGCTGGTGAACGCACGTTTCGCCGCGACCGATTCTGCCGCGGGGCTCGTCGCGGGGCGACGCATTCCCGGAGTCGCGCCCTTCCGGACCGACGTGTCGCTCACCGCCGGAGCTGGCGGACCGCTGCGCGCCGAGCTGCTCGCGACGACGCAGTCGCGCACGCCGGCCAACGATGCCAACACCGCCTGGGCGCCGGGCTTTACTGTCGTCGACGTGAACGCTGGCCTCGTCCCGCGCGGGGTGGGCGGCGTCGTCGTCTCCGCATCGGCGTCGCTCTCGAACGTCTTCAACCGCCGCTACGACACGTCGGTCGTGCCGAATGCGGCTCGAGGCCGCTTCTTCGAGCCGGGGCCCGGCCGGACGCTCACGCTCACCCTCGAACTTTCCCGTCACCGGGGTTCGCGCTGAGCATCGCTCTTTCGCGAATTGGAAAGCGACCATAAGTTGACGACGACAATCGGGCCGAGGCCGGCGCCGATCGCGCGAGCATACCTGCCCCCCGGGAGATCCACGGATGATCGTCAGACGCACCGACGCCGGCGTGAGCTGGAGTCAGAACACGGCGCGCCCGGCGCGCGAGGCGAGGACGCCTCGCTGGCCGGCTGGTCGTGTGCCCGCGGCTGAGGGCGTCCACATGGGCGCACACCGCG
>DASSZC010000159.1:0-10149 GCA_035702925.1 Gemmatimonadaceae bacterium
CGACGCCACCCCATACCGGTAACGAGCGATGAAGCGCAACGAGAAGGAGCAGCTCGTCACCGAGCTCACCACGAAGATCAAGGGCGCGAAAGCGCTGTACTATACGGACTTCACGGGACTCAACGTGAAGCGGATGACCGATCTGCGCCGCCGGCTGAAGAAGGCGGGGATCGAGTACGTCGTCATCAAGAACACGCTCGCTCTTCGGGCCGTCAACGATAGCGGGCTTGTTGGGACCAGGCTGAAGGGCCCGACTGGGCTCATCGTCAGCAAGGACCCGGTCTCCGCCGCGAAGCTCCTCACGGATTTCGCCAAGGAGAACGAGCAGAAGCCGACCGTGAAGGGCGGCATGCTCGAAGGCGTCGCGATCGACGAAGCGCAGGTGAAGAAACTGGCGTCGATGCCCTCGCGTGAGCAGATGCTCGCCGAGCTCGGTGCCAGCATGCAGGCTCCGATGGCCGCCTTCGTCGGCGCGCTGAACGGACTGCTGTACATGTTCGCGGGTGCCCTCGACGCGCTGAAGACTCAGCGCGACGAGGCGAAATAACGTCCCAGGCGAAGACAGCGGCGCGCCGATGGGGCGCACGCCAGCCTGATTCACATCCCAGGATTCGCCTGGGTTTTATTGAGGAGAACGACAATGGCTAACGCGACCATGAGCAAGGACGAGATTCTCGAGGCGATCGGCAACATGTCCGTCTTCGAGCTCTCCGAGCTGATCGAGGCTTTCAAGAGCAAGTTCAACGTCACCATCTCGGCTGCCCCGGTTGGCGGCGGAGCCCCGGCCGCTGGCGGCGCGGGTGGTGGTGCGGCGGCCGCGGCCGAGGAGCAGACGGAGTTCGCCGTCAGCCTCAAGGATGCGGGCGCGAAGAAGATCCAGGTCATCAAGGTCGTTCGCGAGATCACCGGTCTTGGCCTGAAGGAAGCGAAGGATCTCGTCGACGGCGCCCCGCAGGTCGTGAAGAGCGGCGTGTCGAAGGACGAGGCGAACACCATCAAGACGAAGCTCGAAGAGCAGGGCGCGACCGTCGAGGTGAAGTAAGGGTCGTCGGGCGGCCGGGTGGCGACGCAGTCGCCGCCCGGTCCCCCGCACTCCCTTCCTTCACCCGGCCCGCCTCTGTGCTCAGCGCCACAAGCAAGACAATCGAAGTCCCTGAACAGCTCCGTTCCACGCACGAAAAGCCGCAGCTGCATGGCTGCGCATTCGTCGCGAGGGGAACGGGGCGTTTTTCGCCTGCGTGCGGGTGAGACATGCATAGCCAGATGAAGCAGATTTCCTTCGCGAAGCTCGAGCAGGGGATGGACATGCCCCATCTCCTCGATATCCAGACGCGCGCCTTCGAGGCGCTGCTGCAGCTGGATGCGGCTTCGCATGACCGTGAGGATGTCGGATTGGAGCGGGTCTTCAAGGACCTGTTCCCGATCACCGACGTCCATGAAAACTTTTCTCTCGAGTTCGTGCGCTACCACCTCGGCGAGCCGAAGTACTCGGTCGAGGAGTGCATCGAGCGAGACATGACCTATTCCGCCCCGTTGAAGGCGACGTTGCAGCTCGTCATCAACGAGGAAGTGAACGGGGTCAAGCGGCCGCGCAACATCATCGAGAAGGAAGTCTATCTCGGCGAGCTCCCGGTCCTGACGTCCCTCGGCACCTTCGTCATCAACGGTGCGGAGCGCGTGATCGTCAGCCAGCTGCACCGTTCGCCGGGCGTCGTCTTCGAGGAGTCGACGCACCCGAACGGACAGCGCCTCATCTCGTCGCGCATCATCCCGTTCCGCGGGTCGTGGGTCGAGTTCACCGTCGACATCCACGACATCGTCTACGTTCACATCGACAAGAAGAAGAAGTTCCCGGCCACGGCGCTCCTCCGCGCCTTCGGCTACGGGAACAACTCGGACATCCTCCGACTCTTCTTCGCGGTCCGCGACCTGGACCTGAACAAGAAGCGTGAGAGCCGCGGCGACCTGCGCGAGGTGCTCGGCGCGATCATCGCCGAGGACATCGCCCTCCCCGGCGAAGCGACCGCCGAGGACGCGCCGAAGGCGCGCACGAAGAAGGCACGCGCCGAGCGTGAGCGCGCGGAGAACCTGCTCCTCGTCAAGGAAGGCGACGAGCTGACCGAGGAAGTGCTGAACCGCCTCCGCCGCCAGAAGATCGACACGGTGAAGGTGTTCGCGTCGTACATGACGGTCGACATCCGCGACGAGATCGACGCCGTCGAGCGCGGTGAGCGCCCGACGCGCCGCGTCCTCGCGGTCGACGTCGTCGACCAGGAGTCGGGTGAAGTCATTGCCGACGCCGGCCAGGCGCTGACCGACACGCTGATGAAGAAGCTGCGCAAGGCGGACGTCACGCGCGTGCAGGTGTTCGTCAGCTCGGGGCGCGCCGAGTCGATGCTGATCAAGAACACGCTGGCCAAGGACCCGACCAGCGACGAGAAGGAAGCGCTGCAGCAGATCTACACGCTGCTCCGTCCCGGCGACGCGCCGAACATGGAGACGGCGAAGCAGGCGCTCGAGCGCCTGTTCTTCTCGCCGAAGCGTTATGATCTCGGCCGCGTCGGCCGCTACAAGATCAACCAGCGGCTCCAGCTGAACACGCCCGCCGACGTCACCGTGCTCACGCGCGAGGACTTCGTGGCGATCATCCGCTACCTCGTCGAGCTGCACGAGGGTCGCGGCCACGTCGATGACATCGACCACCTCGGCAACAGGCGCATCCGCTCGGTCGGCGAGCTGATTGCCAACCAGTTCTCGGTCGGCCTGTCCCGCATGGCGCGCCTGGTGAAGGAGCGCATGTCGATCAACACCGATCCGGAGAAGATCTCGCTCGACGACCTGGTCAACGCGCGGACGGTCAGCGCGGTGATCCAGGCGTTCTTCGGGTCGTCGCAGCTGTCGCAGTTCATGGACCAGACCAACCCGCTCGCCGAGCTGACGCACAAGCGTCGCCTCTCGGCGCTCGGACCGGGCGGCCTGACGCGCGAGCGCGCGGGCTTCGAAGTCCGCGACGTGCACTATTCGCAGTACGGGCGCATGTGCCCGATCGAGACGCCGGAAGGCCCGAACATCGGCCTGATCACGTCGCTCGCCTGCTACGCCCGCGTGAACGATCTCGGCTTCGTCGAGACCCCGTACTTCGTCGTGCGTGACGGGAAGGTGACCGGTGAGCTCGAGTGGCTCGACGCGAACAAGGAAGAAGACGTCATCATCGCCCAGGCGAACGCGCCGCTCAACGAGGACGGATCGTTCGTCGACGAGCTCGTGCTCGCCCGCCAGCAGGGTGACGTCCCGCTCGTCCCGCCCGATCGCATCGACTTCATGGACGTCGCGCCCGAGCAGCTCGTCTCGATCGCCGCGGCGCTCATCCCGTTCCTCGAGCATGACGACGCGAACCGCGCGTTGATGGGCTCGAACATGCAGCGGCAGTCCGTTCCGCTCCTCAACCCCCGCACGCCGCTCGTCGGGACGGGACTCGAGGAGAAGGTCGCCATCGACTCGGGGGCGGTCGTCATCGCGCGCCGGGCTGGTGTCGTCTCCCGCGTCACCGCCGACGAGATCATCGTCGACGCCGGGCCGGCGGAGCGCACGACCAAGGCCGACGAGAACCGGCCGCTGGCCCGCCTGACTCAGCACGACCGCTACAAGCTGAAGAAGTACTGGCGCACGAACCAGGACACGGCGATCAACCAGCGCCCGCTCGTCCGCCTCGGCCAGAAGGTGCAGATCGGCGACGTGCTCGCCGACGGCGCCGCGACCGAGATGGGGCAGCTCGCGTTAGGCTCGAACGTGACCGTCGCGTTCATGCCGTGGTACGGGCACAACTTCGAGGACGCGATCGTGCTCAGCGAGCGCCTGGTGAAGGACGACGTCTATTCGTCGATCCACATCCAGGAGCTCGAGCTGCACGTCCGCGACACGAAGCGCGGCCAGGAAGAGATCACGCGCGAGATCCCGAACGTCTCGGAAGAGGCGCTGCTCGACCTCGACGAGCGCGGCATCGTCCGCATCGGCGCGCACGTCAAGCCGGGCGACATCCTCGTCGGCAAGATCACGCCGAAGGGTGAGACGGAGCTCTCGCCGGAAGAGAAGCTGCTGACGGCGATCTTCGGCGAGAAGGCGAAGGACGTGAAGGACTCGTCGCTCAAGGTCTCGCCGGGGATGGAAGGCGTGGTCATCGACGTGAAGATCTTCTCGCGCATCGAGGACCAGGTCGTCGAGAAGGATCGCGGCGAGCGGATCGGCGAGGTGCGCCGTCTCGAGGGCGAGGAGAAGCTCCGCGTCAACGAGGTGCGCGACGCCGAGCTGGTGGAGCTGCTCGACGGCCAGACCGTCGCGCTGGCGCTGAAGAGCGGGACCGTCGAGGAGGCGATCCCGGCCGGCACGAAGCTCAACGCGGCGATGCTGCGCGACCTCAAGATCGCGTCGCTCGACCTGAAGACCTTCCGCGTCGAGAACAAGAAGATCAACGAGCGGGTGCGCGAGATCATCGACGCATCCGATGAAGAGAAGAGCCGGATCGAGGAGCGGGCGGAAGAGCGGATCGATGGGATCCTGCAGCCGGACGAGCTCCCGCCAGGGGTGATCCAGCTGGTCAAGGTCTACCTGGCCGAGAAGCGCAAGATCTCGGTCGGCGACAAGATGGCCGGCCGTCACGGCAACAAGGGCATCGTCGCGCGCATCGTGCCCGAGGAGGACATGCCGTTCCTCCCGAACGGTCGCCCGGTCGACATCGTCCTCAACCCGTTAGGCGTTCCGAGCCGCATGAACGTCGGGCAGATCCTCGAGACCCACCTCGGGTGGGCGGCGCGGCTGCTCGGCTTCTACGCGAAGACGCCGGTGTTCCAGGGCGCCAACGAGCGCGAGATCTCGCTGCTGCTGAAGCTGGCGGCGCTGACTCAGCTCCGCGACGCACTCGCCCTCCGCGGCGAGCGGCTCGTGATCAGCGATGCCGAAGTTCGCCAGATCCTGGCGGACGTGATGCCGGTGGCGGGGAAGGAGGAGTTCATCCTCCTCCAGGACGCGACGATCAACGATCTCGGCGCGCGCGGGATGTCGCAGGAGACGCGCGACCTCTTCCACCGCGTCCGGGATTACATCGCGGCGGCGGCGAAGGAGTTCGCCGAGCGCGAGCTGGCGAACATCGACATCGAGTCGGCGTTCCACCAGTCGATCGTCGACGACGAGGGCGAGCCGGCGCCGCGGAAGGCCGAGGCAAAGGCGGCGCTGCGGACGCTCGAGAAGCGGAAGGCGCTGGGCGCGTCGGAGCTGCTCGAGCAGATGGAGCTTCGCGCGCTGGCGCAGATGGTGGCGAAGAAGAGCGAGGGCGACGTCGACGCGGCGGCTGGTGAGCTGCTCCGGCTCGCCGGGATCACGCCGGCCGGGAAGATCTGGCTGCGCGACGGCCGCAGCGGCGAGACGTTCAACAACGCCGTGACGGTCGGTGAGATCTACATGCTGAAGCTGTCGCACCTTGTCGACGACAAGATCCACGCGCGCAGCATCGGACCGTACTCGCTCGTGACGCAGCAGCCGCTCGCCGGCAAGGCGCAGTTCGGCGGCCAGCGTTTCGGAGAGATGGAAGTGTGGGCGCTCGAGGCGTACGGCGCGGCGCACACGCTGCAGGAGATCCTCACGGTCAAGTCGGACGACGTCAACGGCCGCAGCCGTGTCTACGAGGCGATCGTGAAGGGACAGAACCTGCCCGACCCGGGCATCCCGGAGTCGTTCAACGTGCTCGTGAAGGAGCTGCAGGCGCTCGGCATCAAGGTCACGTTAGGCGCGACCGGTGCCGGCGACGCGTTCGGCAATGGGAACGGGAATGGCGCCGGCTTCGGTACTGGAGGCGAGGGTTAACACATGATCGATTTTCGTAGCGTGCGCGACGCGCGCGCATCAGCGTTCGACTATATCCAGGTCCGGATCGCCTCGCCCGAGGAGATCCGCGGCCCTCGCGATCCGAAGGAGCGCGAGCGTCTCGAGCTGAGTGGGCTTCGCACCTGGTGGTCGTGGGGCGAAGTCACCAAGCCGGAGACGATCAACTATCGCTCGTTCAAGCCGGAGAAGGATGGCTTGTTCTGCGAGCGCATCTTCGGCCCGGTCAAGGACTGGGAATGCCATTGCGGCAAGTACAAGCGGATCCGCTATCGCGGCGTGATCTGTGACCGGTGCGGCGTCGAGGTGACCCTGAGCAAGGTGCGTCGTGAGCGCATGGGTCACATCGAGCTCGCCGTACCCGTCGCCCACATCTGGTTCTTCAAGACGCTGCCCTCGCCGATGGGCAATCTCCTCGACCTCACGCTCCGTGATCTCGAGAAGGTCGTCTACTACTCGGCGTACGTCGTCATCGAGCCCGGCAACCAGGAAGTGATGCCGAACCAGCTCCTCGACGAGGACGAATACCTCGCGCTCCGCACCAAGGCGCGCGAGGAGAACGACACCGCCTTCAAGGCGGACATCGGCGCGCCGGCGGTTCGCGAGCTGCTGATGAAGCTCGACGTCGACAAGGTCTCGGAGGAGCTCCGCGCCGCGGTGCTCGTCGAGACGTCGCAGCACCGGAAGAAGGCGCTGCTCAAGCGGCTGAAGATCATGGACGCGTTCCGCCTCTCGGCGGAAGGCGGCGACGTGCGCAACCGTCCGGAGTGGATGATCCTCGACGTGGTCCCGGTGATCCCGCCGGACCTCCGTCCGCTCGTCCCCCTCGACGGCGGCCGCTTCGCGACCTCCGACCTGAACGACCTCTATCGCCGCGTCATCAACCGCAACAACCGCCTGACGAAGCTCATCTCGCATCGCGCGCCGGAAGTCATCCTCCGGAACGAGAAGCGGATGCTGCAGGAAGCGGTCGATGCGCTGTTCGACAACGGGCGCCGGAGCAAGGCGATCCGCGGCCGCGGCAAGCGCCCGCTCAAGTCGCTGTCCGACATGCTCAAGGGCAAGCAGGGCCGGTTCCGCCAGAACCTGCTCGGCAAGCGCGTGGACTACTCGGGCCGTTCGGTCATCGTCGTCGGTCCCGAGCTCAAGCTGCACCAGTGCGGCTTGCCCAAGCTGATGGCGCTCGAGCTGTTCAAGCCCTTCATCATCCACAAGCTGGTGGAGAAGGGGATCGCCGAGACGGTGAAGCGCGCGAAGAAGATCGTCGAGCGCGAGTCGCCGGAGGTCTACGAGATCCTCGAAGAGATCATCAAGGACCACCCGGTGCTGCTCAACCGCGCACCGACGCTGCACCGGTTAGGCATCCAGGCGTTCGAGCCCGTGCTCGTCGAGGGGAAGGCCATTCGTATTCACCCGCTCGTCTGCGCGGCGTTCAACGCCGACTTCGACGGTGACCAGATGGCCGTCCACGTGCCGCTGTCGTTCGAGGCACAGCTCGAGAGCCGCCTGCTCATGCTGTCGAGCAACAACATCCTCAAGCCGTCGGACGGTCGTCCGGTGGCCGAGCCGAGCCAGGACATCGTGCTCGGGTGCTACTTCGCGACGAAGGCGGGGATCGATTTCGAGGAGAAGGCGAAGACCGCGAAGCGGTACTCGTCGGTCGCCGAGGTCGAGACCTCGCTGCAGCAGAAGCGCGTGACCTTCCACACGCCGATTCACTTCTACGTGAACGACGAGGATGGCGCGCGCTGGGAAGCGACGACGGTGGGCCGCGTGCTGTTCAACGCGATCGTCCCGTCGGAGCTCGGCTTCCAGAACCGCGAGATGAAGAAGAAGGCGCTCTCCGAGCTGGTGTTCGAGTCGTACCGTCACGCCGGGCTGGCGTCGACGGTGCGCTTCCTCGACCGCCTCAAGGAGTTCGGCTTCGCGCACGCGACGCGCGGCGGCATCTCGATCGGGATCGAGGACCTCGAGATCCCCGACGAGAAGCAGGCGCTGCTCGAGGAAGCGCAGCAGCGTGTCGAGCGCTTCCAGAAGGCGTACAACACCGGCAACATCACCAACGGTGAGCGCTACAACAAAGTCATCGATACCTGGACGCACGCGAACTCCGACATCGCCGACGCCATGGTCAAGTCCATGCGCCAGTCGAAGAACGGGTTCAACCCGGTGTTCATGATGTTCGACTCCGGCTCACGCGGCAGCCGCGACCAGATCCGCCAGCTGGCGGGTATGCGCGGACTGATGGCGAAGCCGCAGAAGAAGCTCACCGGCGGCATCGGCGAGATCATCGAAAGCCCGATCAAGTCGAACTTCCGCGAGGGGCTGTCGCCGCTCGAGTACTTCACGTCGACGCACGGTGCCCGCAAGGGTCTCGCCGACACCGCATTGAAGACCGCCGACGCCGGTTACCTCACCCGCCGCCTCGTGGACGTCGCGCAGGACGTGACGATCACCGAGGAGGATTGCGGCACGATCATGGGGCTCGAGGTCGGCGCGCTGAAGGAAGGCGAGGACATCATCGAGCCGTTGTCGGAGCGCATCGTCGGCATCTTCGCGGCTGAAGACGTCGAGGATCCGCATGAGACGGACGAGTCGGGCCGGCGCACGCTGCTGGTCGAGGCTGGCCAGCTCATCGACGAGGAGAGAGCGCGCGCGATCGAGGACTCGGGAATCGGGACGATCAAGATCCGCTCGGTGCTCACCTGCGAGGCGAAGCGCGGCCTCTGCCGGATGTGCTACGGACGGAACCTGGCGACGATGGGCGTCGTCGACATCGGCGAGGCGGTCGGCATCATCGCCGCGCAATCGATCGGCGAGCCGGGCACGCAGCTGACGCTGCGTACCTTCCACATCGGCGGCACCGCGGCGCGTATCGCCGAGGCCACCGCCCGCAAGAGCAAGGTCGCCGGCAGCATCGAGTACAGCGACCGCCTGATCGCGGTGATGAACCCGCAGGGGCAGAAGATCGTGACGTCGTACGAGGGCGAGATCGTGATTCGCCCGACCGGCGACCGGACGGGAGCCGTCGGGGCGCGCCTGCAGGTGCCGTTAGGCGCGACGCTGATGGTCGAGGACGGGGCCGAGGTGAAGAAGGACCAGGTCATCTTCACGTGGGACCCGTACACGAACCCGATCATCGCCGACATCGAGGGGACGGTGCGGTTCGTCGAGATCGTCGACGACGAGTCGGTGTCCGAGGAGCTCGACGAGCTCACCGGGCTCCGCCAGCGCGTCATCATCGAGGATCGCGAGAAGAAGCTGCACCCGCACATCGAGATCTGGCAGGAGAAGGGCGGCAAGGAGAAGCGCGTTCGCGACTTCGTCATCCCGGTCGGCGCCCAGCTGATCGTCGAGGACGGCGCGAAGGTCCACGCCGGCGAGACGATCGCCAAGGTCGGCCGTGAGGCGTACAAGACGCGCGACATCACCGGTGGTCTCCCCCGCGTCGCCGAGCTGTTCGAGGCGCGGCGGCCGAAGGATCCGGCGACGATCTCCGAGATCGACGGCGTCGTCAGCTTCGGCGAGATCAAGCGCGGCAAGCGCGAGATCTTCGTCACGCCGACGTCGATGGTGAACGGGCAGGTGACCGTCGACGAGACGCAGGAGCGGCAGACGTACGAAGTACCGGCCGGCAAGCACCTCCGCGTGCACGAGGGCGACCGCGTGCGCGCCGGCGACCGCCTGTCGGAAGGTCCGGTGAACCCGCACGACATCCTCCGGATCAAGGGTCCGCGCGCGGTGCAGGAGTACCTCCTGAACGAAGTGCAGGAGGTCTATCGCCTGCAGGGCGTGAAGATCAACGACAAGCACATCGGCGTGATCGTCAAGCAGATGCTCCAGAAGGTCCGGATCATGGATCCGGGGGATACGGAGTTCCTCGAGGGCGAGCATGCCGACAAGCAGAACTTCCGCGAAGTGAACGAGAAGGCGAAGAAGCGGAAGGAGCGTCCGGCGCAGTCGGAGCCGCTGCTGCTCGGCATCACGAAGGCGAGCCTCACGACGCAGTCGTTCATCTCGGCGGCGAGCTTCCAGGAGACGACGCGCGTGCTGACCGACGCGGCGATCCGCGGGATGCGCGACGACCTGCTCGGCCTGAAGGAGAACATCATCATCGGGCACCTCATCCCGGCAGGCACGGGGATGTACCGGTACTCGGAAGTGGACGTGGACGCGGGGACGCAGCCGGAAGCGATCGCCGCGGCCGAGCTGCGGGCGCAGGAAGCCCTGCTGCCGCAGCTGACGGACGAGGAGCTGGACGAGATCCCGAAGATC